>JBAUXQ010000775.1:0-2372 GCA_049584355.1 Roseiarcus sp.
ATGCCGCGCATCGCGCCGATGACCGACGAAAGCTGGCGCACCGAGCCGATGCGCGCCGTGACCTCGCTCAGCCTCTCGGTCACGGAGAACCGGCCTTGATCAGCCCCCGCACCGCCTCGACCAGCCGCGCGCGGCCCGCCTCGTCGCAGGTCCCGGTCTTCGTCACCGCCGCGACCGTCTCCGGCGCCCGCGCGTCGAGCTCGGCCGCAATGCGCTGGCGCGCTTCCGCAACTTTGGCGGCGGCGACGTCGTCGAATACCCCGTCCGCCAGCGCCGACAGCAGCGCCACCTGATCAACAAGGCGCAGGGTCGCGAACCGCGGCTGGGCGATCAGGGCGCGGATGCGCTCGCCGCGCGCGATGGTCCCGCGCACCCTTGTGTCGGCGATGCCGCCGAAGCGGGTGAACATCTCGAGCTCGAGGAACTGCGAATAGTCGAGCCTAAGCCGCCCCGACGCCGCGCGCAGCGCCGGCGCCTGCGCCTTGCCGCCGACCCGGCTGACACTCAACCCGACGTCGACCGCCGGGCGCTGATTGGCGGCGAACAGCCGCGAATCGAGCACGATCTGGCCGTCGGTGATCGAGATGAGGTTGGTCGGAATGAAGGCCGAGAGGTTGCCCGCGTCGGTCTCGGCGATCGGCAGCGCGGTCAGCGAGCCGCCGCCGAGTTCGGGCGCGAGCTTGGCGGCGCGCTCGAGGAGGCGCGCGTGAACATAGAAAATATCCCCCGGATAGGCCTCGCGACCTGGCGGCTCGCGGGTCAGAAGCGCGAGCTCGCGATGGGTCACGGCGTGCTTGGTCAGATCGTCGACGATCACCAGCGCGTGGCCGCCGCGATCGCGAAAATATTCGCCGATCGTGAAGCCCGCGAACGGCGCGATCCATTGCAGCGCGGCGGACGCGGCGGCCGAGGCGATCACGAACACGCACCGCTCGGGCGCGCCGAACTGGCGCACCGCCTCGACCACCCGCTCGACCGCGGTCGCGCGCTGGCCGACCGCGACATAGACGCAAATCATGTCCGAGCGCTTCTGGCTGATGATCGTATCGACGGCGATCGAAGTCTTGCCGGTCGCCCGATCGCCGATGATGAGCTCGCGCTGTCCGCGTCCGAGCGCAAACAGGGCGTCGACGACCAGAACGCCGGTCTCGACCGGCTCGGACACCAGCGCGCGGTCGATGATCGCCGGCGCTGACCGCTCGATCGGGTGGAACGCCTCGGCCGCGATCGGTTCGTCGCGGTCGAGCGGCCGGCCGAGCGGATCGATCACCCGGCCGAGCAGGCCGCGTCCAACCGGAACCCGCGCCGCCTCGCCTGTCGCCACGACCTGCGAGCCGACCCCGATCGCCTCGGCCTCGTCGAGAATCGCCGCGTTGATCGTCTCCGGCTCCAGCGACAGCGCATAGCCGAGCCGCCCGCCCTCGAACCGAAGAAGCTCGCCGAGACGAGCCTCCGGCAAGCCGGAGACGCGCGCGACGCCGTCGGCGATCTCCTCCACCCGCCCGACGGAGAGCGCCTCGGGCGCCAGTCGGACCCGCGACAGCGCTTCGCGCTCGGCATGAAGCCAATCGCCGCCGTCAGCCATGGCGGGTCAACTCCTCGACGATGCGGGAAAGGTCGGCGCGAAAGCTGTTGCGGACCACGGCGTGTGGCGTCTCGAGCTCGAGCCCGGCGACGAGATCGGGATCGACGGCGACCACGAAATTGAGCGGCCGGCCGAGCGCCTTGGCGAAGGCGTCGCGGCACGATTTCGATTCTTCTTCGCTCAGCGGCCGCGCGGCCTTGAGCCTGGCGTCTTCGCCTCCGGCGAGCCCATCCCGGCTGGCCGCCGGCAGCGACGCCAGCCCGTCAGCCAGTCCGCCGACGAATCCGTCGACGCGCGCCGAGTCCGGCAGGCGATTCAAAAGCTTTTCGGTGATCTCGACCGCGAGCCGCGCGGCGCGATCGGAAGCGGCCGCGGCCTCGGCGTGGCGCTCGCGCTGAATTTCGGCCTCGGCGGCCACGCGCAGTTGATCGACCTCCGTGCGCGCGGCGACGAGCGCTGCGGCGCGCTCCCTCTCCGCCGCCGCAGCTGCTTGGCGCAACGCCTCGTCGCGCGTGTTCGCCAGCTGTGCGGCCTCCCCATTGGCGGCTTCGCGCGCCGCATTCGCCTCCTGCTTCGCCGCTTCTGCGTCGGCGAGGAGCTTGACCGCCGCCGCCCGCCGCTCCTCGATGATCGCCGCAACCGGGCGGAACAGGAACCGGCCCAGGATCAGCATAAGAACCAGGACGTTGAACGTCTGCAGCGCCAGCGTCCACCAGTCGATCCGCATCGCGGCCGAAGCCTCACTTGATGAACGGATTGGCGAACAGCACCAGGAGCGCGATCACCA
>JBAUXQ010000776.1:0-9295 GCA_049584355.1 Roseiarcus sp.
TAGCAGCACTCCTGCCCATCCCACTGCTCTAAGGTTCATGGCGCAAACTCCAACGGACTGATCTTCGCGCGAATCGCTCGCTGACAACCGCGTGGAGGGCGAAAAAGGTTCCCGTAAGACTCGCTTCAGGGGACCGAGTTGGGCGGCGCTGGAGAAAGCTTTTGCTGCGGACGCGTCAGTTTGCGGGCTCGCTTATTTTGCAGATGAGCTTTTGTTTGCCGAGCCGGCCGCACTGACGACTGGCTTGAGCACGAAGGGTGGAACGAAAATGACTTCTGTGTCCGAAGCTTTCTAGTGGACTCGGCGCTCGCCACGTTGTCGCTGCTCTGCCAAACGGGCGGGGACCGCTTGGGGCACGGGCCGACGACCAATCGTTGGATCTGAACGGCTGCCTTCGCGCAATTGAAGAACTTCGGACGCTCTGTCGGCTATCGTTGCGACCAGGGTGACGACGAACACGGCAAGCGACAGGCCGAGCGCGATTTCGCCTGCAACGAACATCGGGGGATGATCCAGGAACAGCGCTAACATAGGTTCTCGCCTCCAACGCGGTGCTTGATTGTGTTGGCAACAAACGTGGTTACCAACGCCTTTGTTCCGCGTGACAGGCGTTAGCCATCTCGCACGGGCTTGGGCAGCGCGAGAACGACGCCGTCGGGTGGAAGCGGCCCCGAGATTGCCGACGAACCCGGCGCCCGGAATCGAAACAACGTGGCGATACACAGCGCGCTTTAGGACGCGTTCTCTCGGGTAACCTCGGTCACCATTGTCGTTTGGAGGCGTCCGGCGCCTCGAAGCGGCAGCGCGGAAAAATTTAGTTGACCTGCTTAGTGATTAGTGTAGCACTAAACTTTACAACTGTACCGGGCAATGAGCGCCTCGCGTCAGAGCCGAGGCTTTGAGTTTCGATTTGCCTCTAGGTCGGGCGAAGACCGGCAAAAGGCGACAAACGCCAAGGTTTAGTAGCGGCCGGCAGTGTCCGGCCAAAAGAGGAGGAGCGAACAATGAGGATGAGTAGAACGACTCTATCTCTGGCATGCGCCGCAGGAACGCTGGCGCTCACTCTCGCAGCGGCGTCATCGGCGCGGGCTGAAGGCAAGTCGCTCACGATGTGCTGGGCGGCGTGGGACCCGGCGAATGCGCTGGTCGAGCTTGACAAGGATTTCACCGCCAAGACCGGCATCGAGATGAAGCACGAGTTCGTCCCCTGGACGAGCTACGCCGACCACTTCATCAACCTGCTCAACTCGCACAGCAGCGAGTGCGACCTGATCATCGGCGACAGCCAATGGATCGGCGGCGCGGCGGAGAACAAGTGGTACATCAAGCTCAACGACTTCTTCGACAAGAACAATATCTCGATGGATACATTCTTGCCGGCGACCGTCGTCGGATACGCGGAATGGCCCAAGAACACGCCGAACTACTGGGGGTTGCCCGCCATGGCTGACGCCGTCGGCTGGACCTATCGCAAGGACTGGTTCGCCAAGCCGGAGCTTCGCGCCGAATTCAAGGCGAAGTACAATCGCGAGCTTGAACCGCCCACGACCTGGGACGAATTGATTGAAGTGTCGAAATTCTTCACCGGCAAGGAGATCGACGGCAAGAAGGTCTACGGCTCGTACATCTTCACCGAGCGAGGCTCGGAGGGCATCACGATGGGCGTCACCAACGCGATGTACAATTACGGCTTCGACTACATGGATCCTGAGAAGCCCTACCACATGACGGGCGTCGTCAACTCAGCCGGCGCCGCCAAGGGCATGGACGTCTATAAGGAGCTGTTCTCCTGCTGCCAGCCGGCGGGCCTGACGAACGCATACATGCAGGAAGGTCTTGACGCTTTCAAATCCGGCGAAGTCGCGATGCAGATGAATTGGTATGCGTTCTTCCCGGGCCTCGCCAAGGATCCGAACGTCGGCGGCGACAAGATCGGCTTCTTCATGAATCCCAAGGGACCCGCCGGCCAGTTCAGCCAACTCGGCGGCCAGGGACTTTCGGTGGTCGCGGCTTCGAAAGACGTCGACGATGCGCTGCTGTACGTGAAGTGGTTCGCGCAGCCCGATGTGCAGCAAAAGTGGACAGATCTCGGCGGCGCGTCAGCCTCCAAGGCTGTTCTGCTGTCGGACGCCTATAAGAAGAGCGCGCCCTACGCTCCCTCGTTCGTCGATACGATGGGGATCGTGAAGGACTTCTGGGCAGAGCCGCTCTATGTCCCGCTTTTGCTCGACATGCAGAATCGGGTCCATGACTACGTTGTCGCCAACAAGGGCACATCGCAACAGGCGCTCGACGCGCTGGTCAAGGATTGGATCAAGGTCTTCAAGCAGGAAGGCAAGGATCCGTCGTAGTCGGAGGCGCAACGCCCTTCGCAGGGCGAAAGCCCCATCGCTCCCTCGGCGGCGCTGAGCGGCCGGGGGAGACTTGACGACGCCCGAGCGGACGAAATGAACGGAACAAACGCCACCTCGACGCTGGTCGACCGCCGCGCAGCCGTGCGGACGGCGCCGCCCGTCGCGCGTCGCGTTCGCGGCATGTCGGACCGCGCGATCGCCTGGCTCTTCATTCTGCCCACGATGGTCCTGCTGCTCGCGATCAACATCTTTCCGTTGATCTGGGCGATCCGGCTCTCCTTCACCGGCTTGATGGCCAACCTGCCGAACCCCGCCCGTTTCATCGGCATCGATAACTATGTCGACATCCTGACCGACGAGGATCTTTGGACGAACTTTCAGATCACCGCGCATTTCGTGTTTTGGACGATCGCGCTGCAAGTCGTGATCGGCCTCGGTCTGGCGCTGCTCATCAATCACAAATTCCGCGGCCACAGCTTCTGGACGACCGTCATTCTGCTGCCGATGATGTTGTCCCCCGCGGTCGTGGGCAACTTCTGGACCCTGCTGTTCCAGCCGCAGATCGGGCCGTTCAACTACTTGGTCGGCTTCTTCACCGGCATTGCGCCAAGTTCGTTCACAATGATCGGGAGCGTCGCGTTGGCGCCCTGGACGATCGTGCTCGTCAACACCTGGATGTGGACGCCGTACGTGATGCTGATTTGCCTGGCCGGGCTGCGGTCCATTCCCGACTACATCTATGAGGCGGCCGAGGTGGATCGCGCGTCGTCCTTGAGGCAATTCTGGTCGATCACTTTGCCGATGGTCCTCCCGTTCCTCATGCTCGCTGTGCTTTTCCAGGCGATTCAGTCGTTCGTCATGTTCGACATGGTCAATCTCCTGACCTCCGGCGGGCCGGGATCGGTCACCGAACTGGTCTCGATCACGCTGAAGCGCGCCGCGTTCGAGAAATGGGAGACCGGCTATGCCTCGGCGCTCGCCGTAATCCTCTTCGTCACGATATTCGGCGCCGCGAATGTCTACGTGAGGGCGCTCAACTGGGTGAAACAGCAATGAGCGCCGCTCCGTCGCCGCGTCCATTCTCCGAGCCGTCTCCGCTCGCGCGGCGGCTCGCCGCCGTGGTCGTCGTCCTTTACGCGGTGGTCGCAATTCTGCCGCTTGCCTGGATCGGCGCGACAGCCTTCAAATCGCAAGCGGACGCGATCGCCTATCCGCCGAAGGTGTTCTTCACGCCGACGCTCGAGGGATTCGTCGACCTGTTCACGGTGCAAACGCACCAGCCGCACGACTTCATCGCCAAGCTGCCCCCGCCGCAGACATGGTACGAGAAGATCGCCCGCGACCGCGACATGGTGATCGCCGGTCCGTCGCGGGTCGTCGAACGGTTCCTCAATTCGCTGATCATCGGCTTCGGCTCGACGATTCTCGCGACTTTCCTCGGGACCCTGGCCGCGTACGCATTCTCGCGCTTTCGCGTGCCTCTGGCGGACGACCTGCTTTTTTTCATCCTGTCGACGCGCATGATGCCCCCGATCGCGGTCGCGGTCCCGATTTACATGATGTATCGCTGGCTTGGCCTGTACGACACGCGCATAGGCATAATCCTGCTCTACACAGCGGTGAACGTGTCGCTGGCGGTCTGGCTGCTCAAGGGTTTCATCGACGAGATCCCGCGGGAGTACGAGGAGGCCGCCCTGGTCGACGGCTACACGCGCCTGCAGGCCTTTCGAAAGGTGGTGCTGCCGCAGGCGGTGACCGGGATCGCGGCGACCGCGATTTTCTGCCTGATATTCTCCTGGAATGAGTACGCGTTCAATCTTTTGCTTACGAGCTCGGATGCGCAAACCATGCCGCCCTTTATCCCGTTCATCATCGGCGAAGGAGGCCAGAACTGGCCGGCAGTCGCGGCGGGCACGAGTTTGTTTCTGCTGCCGATCGTCATTTTCACAATCGCTCTGAGGAAGCATTTGCTGCGCGGGATCACCTTCGGAGCGGTTCGCAAATGAGCGGGCGGCCCGACATCAAACCGGTGGGATGGGCCCGCTGGCTCCGGCGCGGCCCCTGGGAAAACGGGGCGATGACCGTCATCGGTCTTGGCATCGTGATGCTGACGCAGCCCTTCTCGCTCGATCTTTACACGTACTCGTTCGTCACGATCCTCGGCGGCACGCTTGGGTTCGTGGTCGTCAGCCACTTTCCGCAGTGAGGCGTCGTCATGGCGGAGATACGCGTCGAGCGGCTGCATAAGGACTTTAACGGCTTCGTCGCCGTGCAAAATTCGAACTTCGTGATCGAAGACCGGTCCTTCTTCGTCATGTTGGGCCCCTCGGGATGCGGAAAGACGACGACGCTGCGCATGATCGCCGGCCTTGAGCTGCCAACGGATGGCCGCATCCTGCTCGACGGCAAGGACGTGACGTTCAAGCGCGCTTCGGAGCGTGACATCGCCTTCGTCTTCCAGCTCTTCGCGCTTTATCCGCACATGAATGTGCGACGAAACATTGCCTTTCCGCTCATCTCCATGGGCATGAAGCGCGCCGAGGTCAGGGCGAAGGTCGAGGAAGCGGCGCGCATCCTGCGTATTACCGAACTGCTTGACCGCCCGGTGTCCGGCTTGTCCGGCGGCGACCGCCAGCGCGTCGCGCTCGGGCGCGCCATCGTGCGCCGGCCGATGGCGTTCATGATGGACGAACCGCTCGGCGCGCTGGATTCAGAGTTGCGCGACGTCATGTGCGGCGAATTACGCGGGTTGCACGACCGGCTGAAAGCAACGACCGTCTATGTGACGCACGACCAGACCGAGGCGATGGCGCTCGGCGACAGAATCGCGGTCATGAGCCACGGCGTGATTGAACAATTGGGCACGCCGCGGGAAATCTATGACCGGCCGACCTCCGTGTTTGTGGCCGACTTCATCGGCTCGCCGCCGATGAACCTGCTGACATTCAACGACTCGCTGGAGCCAGGCCGGAGCAGCGTTCGCGTTGGCCAGGCCGAAATCAGTATTCCAGCCCCGCGCGAGGCGATGGCGGCGCGCGACCTCATCCTTGGGGTGCGCCCCGAACACGTCCGCCTGAACGATGGCGCCCGGTTGCGGGGCGAAGTGTTCGGGACGGAATACCTCGGCACCACTCAGATCGTCACCGTGACGACTGCGCACGGCATGGTCAAAGCGCGACTCGCTTCGAGTCTCAAAGTGTCCATCGGCGATCCGGTCGGGCTCGAATTCCGGCCTGACCGCATCTCGCTGTTCGACGCCGGCTCCGGCCGCGCCATTCGCACCGCGCTCGATGACCGGGCGCAAGCGATGGAGCGCGCCCATGTCTGAGGTTGCACTCGATGGGGTGTCGAAGCGTTTCGGCGCAACGCATGCGGTGTCCGGTCTGTCGCTGACCATCGAGGACGGAGCGTTCGTGGTGTTGCTTGGGCCGACCGGCGCGGGCAAGACCACCACGCTGCGTCTGGTCGCCGGCCTCGAGCGGCCGGATGGCGGGCGGATCCGCATCGCCGGCGAGGATGTCACCCGCGCCTCGCCCGCGCAGCGCGACGTGGCTTTCGTATTCCAGCACTATTCGCTTTACCCACACCTTTCGGTGTTCGACAATTTGGCCTTTCCATTGCGCTCCCCGGCGCGGCGCGCGCCAGAGCTCACGATCCGCCAGAAGGTGAATGAAGTCGCGACGCTGCTGCGTATCTCCGACAAGCTGAACCAGCGGGTTACAAGCCTGTCCGGGGGTCAGATGCAGCGCGTGGCCATCGGCCGCGCGTTGGTTCGCTCGCCGTCCATCTACCTCATGGACGAGCCGCTATCGTCGTTGGACGCAAAGTTGCGCGCCGAATTGCGGATCGAACTGAAGCGCATCCAAAGCGAACTCGGCGCCACGATCCTTTATGTCACCCACGACCAGACGGAGGCCATGACTCTCGGCAGCCGGGTCGGCGTGATTGAGAACGGCCGCCTGGTTCAGATCGGCACGCCGCGGCAAGTGTACGAGAATCCCCTGAATATCTATGTCGCCGCGCGTTTGGGAAGCCCGCGGATCAACCTGATGCCGCGCTCTGTTTTTCCCGAAATCGCGATGCCGGAAAATACGTCGACGGTCGGCGCGCGGACGGAGCACGCCCATATCAGCAAGGCCAACGGTCGACGCGCCTCCGGCCGCGTCACTTGGGTCGAGCATCTTGGCGATCAGGACCATTTGCACGTCAATCTTGGCGAGCGTGATTTCGTCACCCTCGCCGATCCCGATTCCGGGCTCGGACCGGGCGACGAAGTGGCGATCGACCTGACGGATCCCCTGTTCTTCAACGCCGCCGGCGAAAGGGTGCTGGCATGACGCCGGCGCTCCTCCACCACCTGATTCTGGCCGTGGCCGACGACGTGATCGCGCATGCGGACGAACTTACCGAACTCGACCGGGCGGTGGGCGACGGCGATCACGGCATCAACATGAAGCGCGGTTTCGAGGCTGTGCGGGCGGACGCCGGATCGACGGCCGAGAAGCCGCTGCCGGATGCGCTCAAAGCGATCGGCACGCAGCTCGTGATGAAGGTGGGCGGCGCCTCCGGCCCGCTTTATGGCACGCTGTTCTTGGCGCTCAGCAAGGAAATCGCCCCAGACGCTTCCAATCTCCCGACCGCCTTCGCCAAGGCCGTTGAAGCGGTCAAGGCTCGCGGCAAGTCCCAGCCCGGCCAGAAGACGATGCTCGACGTCTTGGCGCCGGTTCAGACGGCCCTTGCGGAAGGGGGCGCCGACCTGTCCGCCCGGCTGCCGGGTGTGGCGGCCAGCGCCGCGGACGCAACAATCCCCATGTTGGCCACTCGCGGCCGCGCGTCGTTCCTCGGCGAGCGCTCGATCGGGCATATGGACCCCGGCGCCCGCTCGTCGGCGTTGATCGTCGCGTCCGTGTGCCGGGCATTGGAGGACTGAGCGTTGCCGAACGTAGGGATCGTCATCGTGTCGCACTCCCCCAAAATTGCCGAGGGGGCTGCAGACATGGTGCGTCAAATGGTCGGTGACAGCGTCAATCTGGCCTACACCGGCGGCGATCCGGGCGGGGGCTTAGGAACAGGCGTGGCCTCCATCAGGGAAGCGATCGACCGCGCGTGGTCAGAGGCGGGAGTCGCCATTCTGGTGGATCTGGGCGGCGCCGAAACGAATAGCGAAATGGCGGTGGAAATGCTCGATGCGGACCGGCGGGGCCGAGTGGTGGTCTGCAACGCGCCGATCGTTGAGGGCGCGGTGATGGCGGCTACCGAAGCTTCCGGCGGTTCGCCGCTCGAGACTGTCCGGCGCACGGCCGAGGAGCTTTCCCCGCAATGAAGGACCCGGCGATGAAAGACCATGCCGCCACCGAGCAGGCGACCGACCGCGCGGAACTCATCAATGCGGTTGGCCTGCATGCGCGCCCGTCGGTCAAGCTGACGCAGCTGGCCAAGACGTTCGACTGCCGCATCGAAATCGCGCTGTCGGCTGACGGGCCATGGGTGGATGCGAAGAGTCCGGTGAAGGTCATGCGGGTCAAGGCGCCGCGTGGGGCCGTCTTGCATGTGCGCACGTCCGGCAACGGCGCGCGGGCCGCAGTGGATGCGCTGATGGCCCTCGTCCGCAGCGGCTTCGGCGATGCAATGGATCAGCCCGCAGATGTGAGACATGGCTGAGCGTCGCTTATTCGGCCGGAGCGCCGCGCCGGGAGTCGCCGAAGGCGTCGTGGCGGTTCTGGACGCCGCAAAGCAGTCGAAGCGCAACGCCGGCACGCGGGCGGAGGAGGTCCTGGCGTTGCGACGGGCCCTCTCGCAGGCGCTGGCCGAAGTTGCGGACTTGGCGGGAAATGCGGCCGGCGAGGCCGCCGACATGCTCGGCTTTCAGGTCGCGATGCTGTCCGACGACGAATTGGTCCGTCCCACGCTGGAGGCAGTCGAGGCCGGCGAGTCCGCCGCCGCCGCCTGGCAAGCCGCGATGGATGCCGAAATCGCCGGTTATCGCGCCGCTGGAGACGATCATTTCGCGGCCCGCACGGCAGATCTCGAAGACATCCGCGATCGCGTGCTCGGCCATCTGACGCCGGGAGCCGCTGGTCCCGTCATTCCCGCCGGCTCTGTGGTCGTGGCGGCCGACCTGCCGATCTCGCGCTTCCTCGCCATCGACTGGGCGCTGGGGGGCGCGATTGTGCTTACGCAGGGGAGTCCCAGCAGCCATGTCGCCATGCTGGCGCGGGCTCGCGGCGTGCCCATGGTCGTCGGCCTCGAGGGCGACGCCGTCGCCATGGCCGGCCGCGAGGCTTTGGTCGACGCGGCGACGGGCGAAGTGGTGCTGAACCCCACCGAGACCACCCGGGTCGCCTTTGCCGCCAAAGCGCAAACCGAAAAGACTGCGAACGCCGTGAGGGCGGCGTTCAGCGCCGGACCTGCGGTTACCAGGGACGGAACCCGGATCGCGCTCAACCTCAACGCCGGCTCGGTCGATGAACTCGATGGGGTCGATCCCGTGATTTGCGACGGCATAGGCCTCGTGCGCACCGAATTGCTGTTTCACGCGCCGGGCGGCCTGCCGGATGAGGAGGCGCAGTACCAGGCCTATCGCCGCATTGTCACCTGGGCCGAGGGGCGGCCGGTGACCATACGCACGCTGGACGCCGGCGGCGACAAGCCGATCCCGGGCGTGACCATGGACGGCGAGAGCAATCCCTTCCTCGGCGTCCGGGGCATCCGTCTGTCGCTGCGCAATCCGGCGCTGTTCCGAAGCCAGCTGCGCGCCCTAGCGCGGGCATCGACGGACGCCGACCTGCGAATCATGCTGCCGATGGTGACCGTGCCGGCCGAACTCGAGGCCTCGCGCAAGCTGCTGGCCGAGGCGCTCGCGGGCTTGGCGCATGACAATATTCCCGCCGGACGCCCCAAGCTCGGCATGATGATCGAGGTCCCTGCCGCCGCCATCGTCA
>JBAUXQ010000777.1:0-3247 GCA_049584355.1 Roseiarcus sp.
CGCGCTTCTGAGCGCCGGCGTCCGGCCGCGAGATCGCGGCGGGGCCGACGGATCGCGCCGACGCGGCGGGCGCCGTCGCTAAGCATTCCGGTTCGCTCGATCTCCGGAGAGAAAGCGTTGCGCAAAAAACGCGCCTGCCTCCCGGCCGGCGTCAAGAGCAGGACGCGCCCGGAGAGATTAACCGTCGCTGCATGGAGAATTGGGAATGGCGGGTAGTGTCGATTGAGATTTGATCGGGCCTGAGCCTCGCATCCTCCCAATGTTACTGCTATGCTTACGAGCCCGATCAGGATTGAATCATGCGTCGCATACAAGTGATTTCCTTCGTTGTCGCAGCGTTGCTGGCGGCTTCAGCAAACTCGCAGGACCTCAACGGGTCATTTTCGACGGGTCCTTTTGGCGAGACATTTAGGGTGGAGGGCCATGGGGACGGCACGGCGGACATTTACGACTCGGCCGGCAATCACATTGGCCAAGCAGAGGACAACGGGTTTGGGCATTGGGATATTCACACGAGCGGAGGCCGTCGTATCGGCGAAATTCAAGAAAAGGGGGATGGCGGTCTCGAAGCGAATGATTCCGATGGCAGGCCCTGGGGGTCAGGGCACAAAGACCGGTAAATAGCGAATGCCCCCAGAGCCCCTATAGGCGAGCGCCGTCCCGCCGCCGCAGCACGCGCGAGTACGATGGCGCCGGAGCGGCCCCCGGAGATTGCTCGGAAGGCGGCTCGGAAGAGCTTGGGCGAAGGTTAGGCCAGCACGACAACGTCGGCGGCGCGCCTAGAGAAAGTTGCTGCGACTTGGAATCATCATTGCGAGGAGCGTTAGCGACGAAGCAATCCAGGGGAACGTAAGGCCCCGACGTTCTCTGGATTGCTTCCTCCCGGGCTTGACCCGGGGGTCGCAATGACGGGTCTGGTTCCGCCAATGCAACATGCTCTAGATCGCCAGCTTACGCAAATAGTCCCAAGTATAAAGCCCAGTATCGTGCCCGTCATCGAAGATGATCTTGATGGCGTAATTGCCGACTGGCTCGATCCCGATAATGGCGACGCTCTCCTTGCCCATCACCGTCTTCTTCTGGCTCGGCGAATGACCCTGCACTTCGGCGCTCGGGCTTTCGACCCGCAGCCGTTCGGCGCTGAGGCGAATGGTGCGGCCGTCGTCGAAGGCGACTTCGAGAACGCGGCCTTTGTCCATCGCCGTGATATCGGTCGGCCAGGACATCTCGAGCTCGATCCTTTTCGCTAAAGGACGCGAATGCGCGGCGCGGGCTTCGCGCCCGGCGCGCCGACGGCGAGCGTCTCGGCCACGCGCCTTGCGATTTCAAGCAGGGCGTTCGCCTGCGGGCTTTCCGGCATGCTGGCGACCACCGGTCGACCGTCGTCGGAATGGGCGCGGATGGCGATGTCGAGCGGCACTTCGCCAAGGAACGGAACGCCGAGCTTCTCGGCCTCCTTGCGCGCGCCCCCATGCGAGAAGACATCCGTGCGCGCGCCGCAATGCGGACAGAGGAAGTAGCTCATGTTCTCGACCACGCCGATCAGCGGCACTTTGGTCTGGCCGAACATCGCGATGCCCCGCCGGGCGTCGATCAGCGCCAGATCCTGCGGCGTCGAGACGATCACCGCGCCGGCCAGCGGCACGTTCTGGGCCATCGTCAGCTGGGTGTCGCCCGTGCCCGGCGGCATATCGACGACCAGCACGTCGAGTTCGCCCCATACCACCTCGCGCAGGAGCTGGTTCAGCGCCGACATCACCATCGGACCGCGCCAGATGACCGGGGCGCCCTCCTCGATCAGGAATCCGATCGACATGATCTTCACCCCGCAACTCTCGAGTGGAACGAGCTTCTTCCCGTCAGGCGCAAGGCCTGGCTTGGCGCCGATCCCGAACAGCCTGGGCATCGACGGCCCGAACAGGTCCGCGTCCAGAACTCCGACCGCGAGACCGAGCTTCGCGAGGCCGACGGCGAGATTGCAGGCGACGGTCGACTTCCCGACGCCGCCCTTGCCGGAGGCGACCGCAATGATGTGCTTGACGCCGGGAAGCGGTTCGCTCGATCGGCCGTGCCGGCGCGCCGGCGCATCGGTTTGATGACCGTGCGCCGCGGGACCGCTTGCGACGGTGCGCGCGGACTCTGCCGTCAGGGTCACCACCGCGCCGGCGACGCCGGAAATCGCCCTGATCGCGGCCTCGGCCCCGGCGCGCATCGGCTCCATCGCCTTCGCCCGCGCCGGATCGATGGCGATGGCGACGAAGACCTTGCCGTCGCGGATGGTCACGCCGGAGACCGCGCCCGATTCGGGCAAGGACGCGCGCCCGTCGGGGCCGGGAACCGCCGCCAGCGCCGCCATCACCTCGTCGCGGGAAATCATCGTTCTCGGTCCTTTTCGCTTGCCGAAGGCGAAAGATCGCCCTCGGCTGGAGAGCGCAGCTCGGCTTGCAGGCGCCAGTCGAGCTTGTCGCGCAACGTCACCACCGTTCCGATGATGATGATCGCCGGCCCGCTCAATTCCGCCGCGCGCACCTTCGCCGCAACCGTTTCGAGCGTGCCGATCACTACGCGCTGGGTGGCGCGGGTCGCGTTGTCGATGACCGCCGCTGGCAAGTCCGCGTCCGCGCCATGGGCGATGAACTCGCGCGTCAGCGCCTCCAGATTGCGCAGCCCCATATAGATCGCAACCGTCTGCCGCGGTTGCAAGAGCGCCCCCCAGTCGAGCGCGATCTTGCCGTCCTTCCCATGGCCGGTCACGAACACGCAAGACTGGGCGTGGTCGCGATGGGTGAGCGGGATGCCGGCATAGGCCGCGGCGCCCGTCGCGGCGGTCACGCCGGGACAGACCTGAAAGGGAATCCCCTCGGCGGCAAGGGCTTCGATCTCCTCGCCGCCCCGGCCGAAGATGAACGGATCGCCGCCCTTGAGGCGCAGCACCCGCTTGCCTTGCCTGGCGAGCTTGACCAAGAGCGCGCTGATCTCGTCTTGCGGCAACTCGTGATCGTCGGGCTGCTTGCCGACATAGATGCGCTCAGCCTCCCGCCGCACCAGATTCAGCACGCCTTCGTCGGTGAGCCGGTCGTAGAGCACGACATCGGCCTTCTGCATCAGGCGAAGGGCGCGGAACGTCAGGAGGTCGGGATCGCCCGGCCCCGCGCCGACCAGATAGACCTCGCCCCGCGGCGCCTCGGCACCCTCCGCGGCCGCGCGTTCGATCGCGCGGCCAAGCTCGGCGTCCGCGGCGCGATCG
>JBAUXQ010000778.1:0-2211 GCA_049584355.1 Roseiarcus sp.
CAGGACGACGTTTCGCTGTTGGGCAATGAAGGCGCCGCCGGCCAGATCGCGCACGAGAGCCTCGTTGATCGGCGTGTTACTGAACGCGAAGTCGTCGACGTCCTTGGCCAGCGGCAGCTTGGCGACCGTGAGCTGGTATTTGATCGAGCGCGCCTGCTTCTCCGAGATCTCGGCTTTCAGGAGATCGCCGACGAAGCGTTGCGGTTCGTGCTTGCGCTTGAGCGCCGTGACCAGCGTCTCGTCGTAGGCGCTTCTCATTCCGTAGAGCTTGAGGCTGCTCATCATGTCGAGGACTTCGGTTCTTTCCATAGGTTAGGCGCTCCTGAGTTGATCGTATCGGGCGCAGTCGGCGATCGGCGCGTGGCGCAGCCGCAAAGCGTCGGGCGTCGTGATCGTCGCCGCCGGTCCGGGATCGCGCTGACGCGCGAGGATGTTGATGACGACGTCGGCCGAATGGACGCCCTCGGACAGCGCCTGATGGCAGGCGGCCTCGACCGCCGGCAGCCCGTCGCTCAGCACCGCGGCGAGGATTTTGACCATCTGCCGATCGCCGTCGTTCGAACCGGCGAGCTTGCGCCGGACCCGGTCGAGCCCGGCCGGCAGCACCCAATCCTTGAACGGCGCCCCGTTGCGCAGAGCGCCCGGCTTGCGCGCCAGAACCGGCACGTAATGCCAGGGATCATAGATCGTCTCGCCGCGCCCGTAACAGCGCCGATGCTCCGCCACAATGCGCCCGTCCTGGCGGATGACGATCCGATCGGCGTAGGCGTGGATTTCGACCGGGCGGCCGACCGCGCTGGCGCTCACCGAGTATTTGTTGTTGTCGAACCGCATCAGGCAGGTCTTCGACACCGAGGCCGTCAAGGCATGGAATCCGTCGAAGCGGCCGCGATAGGGAACGAGCTTGGGACGCTCTTCCTCGAAGACCTCCCAGATCGTTCTGTCGGGCTGTTCGGGATGGGGATGCGCCTTGGCCCAGGCGATGCATTTGTCCATGAGCCAGGCGTTCAGCTCGTCATAGCTCTTGACGCGCAAGCGCGGCGTGAAGAAGCGCTCGCGCACGAGGCCGACCTGGTTCTCCACTTGCCCCTTCTCCCAGCCCGACGCCGGCGTGCAGGCGACAGGCTCGACAAGATGGTGCGAGCACATCTGGAGGAAGCGGCGATTGTATTGCCGGTCCTTGCCGATGAAGATCGTCTCCACCGCCGTCTTCATGTTGTCGTAGATCCCGCGCGCGCAGGCGCCCCTGAAGAACGCGAACGCTCGCTCGTGGGCGTCGAAAACCATCTCCTGCGTCTCACGCGGATAGGCGCGCGCGAGCATCATGCGGCTGTGGCAAAGACGGACGTGCGCGACCTTCACAGTCGTCGTCACCCCGTCAATCACAACGATGTCGTGGCTCCAGTCGAACTGGTAGGCTTCGCCTGGCGCAAATGTCAGCGGAATAAACGCGCTCGCGGTTGCGCTCGCATTCGCCTTCGCCCAGACGCCGGCATAACGCCGAACCGCGTCGTATCCACCCTCATAGCCGAGCGATCTCAGTTCTTCGAAAATCCGGATCAGAGTCAGCCGCTCTCGCGCCGGCGCCTCGGCGTTCGCAGCCAGCAGCCGATCAAGTTCCTCTTTCCATCTCCCCAGCTTCGGGCGCGGCTGCACCTGGCGCTCGTAGGCAAACGAGGTCTCGTCAGACCGCAGGACCTTGCGAACCGTATTGCGGGACAGTCGCAGATCGCGAGCGATCTCTTTGATCGATTTGCCTTGAACAAAGTGCTCGCGCCGTATCCGAGCGATCGTCTCCACAACCAGCATCCCCCACCGCCCGCTTCGCGCCAAAGCGGGCAGCCGAACAAACCGATAATCGGGGGGTCAATTTTGGACGCCGATCCCCCGCCTCAGGGGGTCACTTTTCCACGCCGGATCACACCGATCCTGGTCGAATCCAAGCCGAACGCTCGTTGGTCGGTGGATTTCGTCCATGACCAGCTCGCCTGCGGTCGACGGCTCCGCATCCTGAACATCGTCGATGACGTGACGCGGGAATGCTTGGCGGCGATCCCCGACACGTCGATCTCGGGGCGGCGCGTGGCGCGCGAACCGACCGTCTTGATCGAGCGCCGCGGCAAACCGGGCATGATCGTGTCCGACAACGGGACCGAGTTCACCTCGAACGCCATGCTCGCCTGGGCGCAGGACAACAGGATCGTCTGGCAT
>JBAUXQ010000779.1:0-4256 GCA_049584355.1 Roseiarcus sp.
ACGCGCGGATCACCTACGAACCTGATGCCTCCGTGAGTTGCGGCCCTCGGCCACCCGCTGATGCTCTCGCGGTCGACGACCCCATCATCGTCGTCGAGGTCCTGTCGCCCAACACAGCGTCAATCGACCACGGCCGCAAGCTCAGCGGCTATTTCTCCCTGCCGAGCGTCGAGCATTATCTCATTCTCGATCCGGAGCGGCGGGTCGTCACTCACCACAAACGCGGCCGAGGCGATGCGATCGAGACGCGGGTCCTCTCGGAGGGCGCCGTGAAGCTCGATCCGCCCGGCTTCGAGGTTGCGGTCGAGGCGCTGTTCCCCGCCCCCTGAAGCCAGCTCAGAATTTGAACAGCGTCAGCCCTGGCGCCGCATTGCCGAACTGGTCGGTAAGCCGCTCCCGGCCACGCATGCCCGAAAAGGTCCCCTCGATCGGCGTCGCCTGGTTGAAAGTGTCGTAGACATAACCGTTGCCGACCGAGCCCACGGGAACCTGCGTGCCCGCCGTCAGGTACGAGGGCCGGGCATGCACCGTGATCTGCCGCCCGGCCGGCTCTGGATGCTTCGCCCGCCTCCTGAGCGCCGTCTGGCGCGGCTTCGCCTTGTGGGACGTCGTCTGCGAGGGCCCGGTCTGCAGAGGTCCCGTCTCCAGGGGCCCCTCCTGCAACGGCACGCCCTGGGCGCTCGCGGCCGAGGCCGAAGCGAGCGCGGCCGCGAAGGCGGCTGCGGCCAAGAGCCGAACGAAACGAACCATGATCTCTTCCTTTCGCTCGACGCAGTCAGCTTGAAGACATAGGGCGGCGCGCTGAAAGCAAAAGAGCGAGGTCGCGTCGATGGTTCGGGGCCGCCTTGAACGATCGGCGCCGTGTTTGCCCCGCCCGCGACGGAAAATCAATGCCGGCCCAGCCGGCCGCGGTCGCGACCCGATTGCCGCGAGCCGCCAGGTCGGGCACTGTGGGCGATTGGATCCGCAGGGAAGGAACCAGGAAGGACAGGCATCGTGTTCGCGCTGACCGCAGACCATCTCGCCGTCCGCGACATGGCGAAAGCCTTCGCCGACGAGCGCATGGCGCCGAACGCGCTTCGCTGGGACGAGACCGAGCATTTTCCGGTCGACGTCCTGCGGGAGGCCGCGGCGCTCGGCATGGCGGCGATTTACGTGAGCGAGAAGCATGGCGGCAGCGGCATGACCCGCCTCGACGCGGCGCTGATCTTCGAGGCGCTGTCGACCGGTTGCCCGTCCGTGGCGTCGTTCCTCTCCATCCACAACATGGTCGCCTGGGTCGTCGACCGGTTCGGCTCGCCGGAGCTCAAAGCCCGCTATCTGCCGCGCCTCGCCAGCATGGATCTGATCGCGAGTTACTGCCTGACCGAGCCCGGCGCCGGCTCCGACGCCGCGGCGCTGACCACGCGCGCCCGGCGCGACGGGGATACTTACGTGCTCGACGGCGTCAAGCAGTTCATCTCCGGCGCTGGCGCAAGCGACCTCTATCTGGTGATGGCGCGCACCGGCGAGGGCGGCGCAGCCGGCGTCTCCGCTTTCATGGTCGAGAAAGACGCGCCCGGCCTCGCTTTCGGGGCGAAAGAGAAAAAGATGGGGTGGCGGGCGCAGCCGACCCGCCAGGTGATCCTGGAGGGCGTGCGCGTGCCCCAGGCCAATCTGGTTGGCGTCGAAGGGGGCGGCTTCAAGATCGCGATGGCCGGCCTCGACGGCGGGCGGCTCAACATCGGCGCCTGTTCGATCGGCGGCGGGCAGTCGGCGCTCGACAAGGCGCTTCTCCACATGCGCGAGCGCAAGGCGTTCGGCCGCCGCATCGCCGACTTCCAGGCGCTGCAGTTCCGCGTCGCCGACATCGCGACCTCGCTCGAGACCGCCCGTTCGATCCTCTGGCGGGCGGCGAGCGCGCTCGACGAGCACTCGCCCGAGGCGACCCGCCTCTGCGCGCAAGCGAAGCAGGTCGCCACCGACGCCGGCTTCAACGCCGCCAACGACGCGCTGCAATTGTTCGGCGGCTATGGCTACCTCGCCGATTACGGCGTCGAGAAGCTGGTGCGGGATTTGCGGGTCCACCAGATCCTCGAGGGCACGAACGAGATCATGCGGGTCATCGTTGCGCGCGGCCTGATCGAGAACTGAGCTTACCTCATGCAAGCTGGCTTCGATCTCGACCTCTACCTCTCCCGGATCGGCTACGATGGCCGGGTTCGACTGCCCGGAGATCGAGGCCATACGCGTCCCTTCAGCGCCGGAATGGCGGTGAAGATGAATGTGATGCTGTCGCCGCATCCAGCTTCGGAGGAAGAGCCATGAACGCATCCATGTTCGCCAGTCGCGCAGTATCGGCGAATGCAAGGATAGCCGCCGTCGCCCTTGGAGCCGCCGCCTTCATGACGCTTTTGCTCACCCACGTCTCGGCGCCGCTTGCGCCGCTCCGTCTGCTCACGCTCGCTCTTGCAGCGTTTGCGACCTGGGCGTTCTGCGATGAGATGGGCATGAGGAAGCCGCTGAACCGTGCAGCCTTCGTCTTCTTTGCGATCGCGGCGATCGCCAAAGTGCAGATCGCGCTCGGGCTCACGGCGGAGTTCGCCGGGCGCTACTACCTGCTGTATGCCGCATTCCTGCTGACTTCGGTCCTGCTCTGGTCGGTGGCGTTTTTGCACCGGCAGCGCGCGCTCAAACTGGTCGGAGCGCTAGGCGTCATTGCGACGGCGTTCCCGATCGGAGCGATCGTCGTCGGACATCTCGTCGTGGGCGTGGGCGCCGCGATTGGCGTGGGCGCGCTATTGGCGGCGACAGACGGATCCGCCCCCTCGGACCTCGGTTTCGTGACGCTGGTCGAGCGCATATTCGGCTTGTGGGCCTATGTCGCCGCATGGCTGCTGTGGCGCGGTTACGTCGCCGCTTCCCCCGCCAGCGCGATTTCGGAGCGGAAAGCCTCGATCGAGAACTGAAGCGCCTCAGATCACCGCCCGCGACGCAAGGTGGGCGCCGAGCATGAGCAATCCGCCGAAGAACGCGCGCCGAAATGTGCGCTCGCTGAAGCGGCCGCGCATGGCGCCGCCGGCCGCCATGCCGAGGACCGCCGGCGCAAGCGCAGCGGTCGAAAGGCCGACATCTCCAAGCGCAAAAGCGCCCCCTGCCGCGAGAGCAGCCGCGAGCGCAATGGTGGAGGCCGTGAAGGAGAGGCCAAGCGCCTGGATCATGTCCTCCTTATCCAGATTGAGCGCCCCGAGATACGGCACGGCGGGGATAGCGAACACGCCGGTCGCGGCTGTGGCGAGGCCGGTCAGCGCCCCGATCAGAGGCCCCAGCCACCGCTCGGCTGCCGGGGCCACGGAGAAGCGCACCGAGGTGAGACCCAGCAGGGCGTAAAGCATCAGCAGAAGCCCGAGCGCGACAGCCGCTTGCCCCGCATGGCTCCCCGTCAGCAATCCCGTTCCCGCGAGCGTGCCGAGGACGATGCCGGCCATCATTGGCCACAGCCGCCGCGCCAGGCGCCAGAAACTTGGGCCGGCCGCCAATTGCCAGACGTTGGTGACGAAGGACGGCACGATCAGGAGCGACGCGGCTTTCGCGGGCGCCATCACGAGGGTGAGCAGACCCATGGAGACCGTCGGCAGCCCGAGCCCGATCACCCCCTTCACGAATCCGGCGAGGAGAAAGGCGAGCGTTGCGACAACGATGGGAAGGGTTTCGACGGACGGCATGGGAGTCGGGGACTATGAGAAGCGTTCGGCTGCTTTCCACAGGTTAGCTGAATTCTTCACTCGTGGGCGTTTGCCTCGCTTGGCGCGGCCGGCGATCACGCCGTACAATTGTTGCGCCTCGACGCTCACGCCCCCGTCAAAGGAGGACACATGACGAAAATCGCCTTTATCGGCCTCGGCAACATGGGCGCCCCGATGGTCGCCAACCTGGTCAAGGCCGGACATGCGGTTTCCGGCTTCGATCTCGTCGAGGCGGCGAAGACCGCCGCCGCCGCATCCGGCGCGTCCATCGCGCCCTCCGCGCGGGACGCCGTCAGCAGCGCCGACGTGATCGTCACCATGCTGCCGGCCGGCAAGCATGTTCTCGCGAGCTGGTCGGACTTCCTGCCCGCCGCGCGCAAGGGCGCGCTGGTCATCGACTGCTCGACGATAGACGTCGACAGCGCCAAGCGCGCGCATGAGGCGGGCGTCGCCGCGGCCATGCTGACGCTTGACGCCCCCGTCTCGGGCGGCGTCGGCGGCGCGACCGCCGGCACGCTCACCTTCATGTGC
>JBAUXQ010000780.1:0-2212 GCA_049584355.1 Roseiarcus sp.
TGGCTCTGACGCACTTTTGATGACGCTCGTCACGTTGCGCCCATGAGGCGCGCTTGGAGTAGATCGAGTTTTCCTCGCCCATACATCTGGCGCTTGACCAGCTTGAGTTTGCAGATCTGGCCTTCGGCTTGGCCGTTGGACCAACCCGACGATATCGCGGCGCTCACCGCGGCTTTGTCTTTTGTGACGCCGTTCGCCAACGCCGCAACAAGGCTGGTCTTGGCGCGCTCGATCCAGGGGTCGAGTTCCGCCGGCACCTTTCTTCGGATCATCGCCTGGAAGTCCGCGACGACTTCGCGTGCTTCGACGAGAGGTTCGACTCCGCTCTCGATCGCGGCCACGGTTACGGTCTCGGCCTTGGAGAGTTGGTCGCGCCCGATCGTCATCAGCCGAGCGATGGTTCGTGCGGAGGGAGCGCGGCTTATCGCACTTGCATCCATCCTTTCCGATCGCCGTCGTCGCGCGCTCCACTCGCTGACGACGCGAAGGCATCCGCGAAACCCTCGCTGCTTCAGGGAGCGCCATAGCTCGGAGCCGTTGCACCGGCCCGCCGCCCATTGTTCGTCGAGCCAGGGAAGATAGGCTTCGAGCGAACTGCTGCGAACGCGGAAGACGTCCGACCTCTGACCGCGAAGCACCTTTCGCACGAGGCCGCGGCTGTAGCCGGCGCTTCGCACGATTTCCTTGATCGTCGTGCCCTCTTTTGCCATCGCGAGGATAGTGGCGTTGGACTCTTCGCGGCGGAGGTAGCCCTCATATTGCAGCTTCTCGGCGGCGGTGAGCAGGCTGGGGTTGATCGTGGCGGCGCCAATCGCGGCCCGAATCTGGCGCATCGACTTGCGCACGGCGTCGAGATAGGCGCGGCTTGCGTTCTCCATCAGATGCCAGCGGTCGGCGACTTGCACCGCGTAGGGCAGCGCCTTTTGCGTCGCCAATGCATAGCTGCCGCCTCGATCCCGAGCCACGACGGCGATCTGCGGTTGGCCGCTCAACCACGCCTCGGCGGTTGCGGGTTCTCGATCTGGCAACAACGCGATCGTCTTTCGACGTTCGAGATCGCAGATCAGCGTTCCATAGCGATGGTTGCGACGCCAAGCCCAATCGTCGATCCCGACGATCACGGGGGCCGCGAAGCTCGGGCTGCCCCGTCTGCGCACGGCGCGCAACAGGGTGTCGTTACTGACCGGGATGCTCAGGCGAAGTGCGAAACTCGCCGCCGGCCGACCTCCAAGGGCCAGCGCTAAACAATGGACAATCTGATCGAGTCGAGCCGTGCGACGCGCCCAAGGCTTGAGGATGCTGTCGTCGAAGCGTTCGGTAAAGATGCGCCGCTCGCCCAGAACCGCCACGCAGCGGAAGCGTCGCGCCTGGAGCATCAGCACGGCGCGCCGCCCTGCGATCGGTAAGTCCGCCAAGCGGCGAGGATATCGACTGTGGACCCGGTCCGAAACCGCACCACATGATGGGCACGCACTGTTCGCGCTCATCGCTCGGATTGTAAGGACGGCGCTGCCGCCTTGGCTCAACGCACCGACCGCGCAAAACCCCGTGGGGAGCAACTCTGAGGCACGAAAAGACGGCATGGCCCTGATTCCCTCTCGAAACCAGGCCACACCGGCGCCTCAAGTTCATCAAAAGTGAGTCAGAGCCAAAGTTCGACGCCGATTGACACGCCGCCGCTTGGGCGGCCTTTCTGCTTGAGCGAGCGCGACGTCGCTCAGGAACACCGCGGCGCCTCGCCCGTTTACAGCCATGATCGCGATTACGATCACGCCAGCCGCGTTCAAGGCCCTTAAGATAGTGCGACCGGAGACAGAGGTTGCGCCAGCCGGCTCCGACGGCATGATCCGCATTTGGCTCGAACAGTCGTTTTTCGACGAACTCGCGCGGATGAAAGGCCCCGGCGAGAATTACAGCGGAGTCATCCTCAGGCTAGCACAGCAGAGGAATCCCCGGCAGAGCCAAGACTGATTCTCGAGGCTCTAGTGGGCTGCGTAGGGGCCATTGGGCGATGGCGGCCGCAGCTGGTCGGCATCAGGCGTCTCATCACACAGAGGTTGCCTGAACACGAAGCGGGACCCTTCCCAAACCTCAAAGCTGTCGAATGGACCTTTGCGTTTTGCGACGAGCACATGCGCCTGCCCGATGGCCTCTTCGTCCGAAAGTCCCTCAGGTAACACCGAGACGCCCGCCAGGCGCCCCGCTCTTAGAA
>JBAUXQ010000781.1:0-4640 GCA_049584355.1 Roseiarcus sp.
TCATTCCCAAGGCGTCCCATTCGTCCAACATCGACAATCCCGGGGCGTTCGCGCGCGAGGTTCTGGCGTTTCTCGATGGGCGGTGACGAGCGCGCCTCCGGGCTCGGTCAATCATGCCTTAACAGCGGGTAGCGTCTCAGAGCAAACGCCGCCACAGTCGCCCGTAACCCTGATCGGCCGGGCCGTCCAGGCTGGTTAAGGGCGTCGTGAGCCTGACGGAAATCCAGCCCCCAAAATCTTTCTCGGTTCCGGTGGGCCTGTCGGCCGGACGAAGTTCGACCGTCGGCGCCACGTTGCGCAGGGTCACGGGTCTCCTTTGCAGTCCCGCCGACAACTTGAGGCGGAAGAATTATAGCGCCGCCAGCGTCTGTCTCAAATAGGCGAGCGCTCGTAGCTCGCCGTCTTTGCGCAAGTCCAGGCTCATTCCGGGCCAACCAAACTCGGCGTCCTCATGCTCCACCGAGACGATTCCGTCGTATCCCGCGGCGCGCGCCTGACGAAGGAATCTGGTCCAGTCGAGCAAGCCAAGTCCCGGCAGCGCATAGCGCCACCATCCTTGCCCGTGATAGCCGACCCGTTGCAGGCGCGCGGAATCCACGGCGGTATCCTTCGCGTGGAGGATCTTGGTCCGATGCTTGACCTCGTCAAAGGCGGCGTAAGGATCGACGCCGAGTCTGAGCAAGTGGGACGGGTCGAATTCGAGACCGAAGCGAGGACTGGGGACCAGCGCGCCCAGCTTCTTCCAGCCTTCCGGGGTCGTTGCGATGAAGTCGTTGTTTGGACCGGGCCAGTTCTCGATTGCGAGCGTCAAGGCGGCGCTTCGCGGGCTTGTCAGGAGATCGTTCAGGTAGTCGGCGAAGTCCCTATAGTTGGCGTCCTCGGACGCCGTCGCGTCGCGCCCCGGGAAAATAATGAGGATGGGAACGCCAGCCTCCGCGGTCGCAGAGACGTAGTCGGCGGTCGACTGTCGCAGCGCCTCACGCTTCGCGGGGTCTGGATCGAGCTGGTTGCCGAAGAGCGCGATCGAAGAGACGATCAACCCTCGGTCCTGCGCCGCGGCGGCGACGCTTCCCACCTTGCCCGGGCTCTTGATATGGCCTCCGACATCGATTTCGACGGCGTCGAAGCCCGACGCCCGCGCGAAATCGAACACCTCTTCAATCGGGCGATCGCTGAAGGTGGACGTGTAAAAGCCAATTTGCATGCTGTTCCTCGTCATGGGTCCATCACAATTGGGTCAGCTCGAGGCGATCCGCTCGATCCCTTGCAGGGGAAGCCGTGTCCTTTGGGCCGGGTCGACTGAACTGAGCATCAGTCTGGCGGCGGTCGACATCGCCGCCGCGCCCAAAGCCGCCGCGTCCTCAGTCGTGGCCCGATGGATCGAAGGCAAGTTCCGATCGGCCGCGTCGAGGCGTTCGTTGACGTAACGAAGAAGCTCGTCGACCATCCGGACGGGCAGCCGCCCCCCCACGACGACGGCGTCCGGATCGACGACCAGCCCGATGTGCGTGACCGCCTCGGCAATGAACTTGCTCATCCGCTTGAGCCAGGACGACACGAGGTTGCGACCGCGGGCATCAAGGTTCATGAGATCGTGAGGCTTCGTCACGACGAGGCCGTGCTGGCCGAGATAGTCGTAAAGAAACGACAAGGAGAACACCTCGCCGAGAGGCTGCACCTTGCCGCGGCCGGGACCCTGTTCGTCGACGACAGGCAGCCATCCGATTTCGCCACTCAATCCCATCGCGCCACGATGCCGAATTCCGTCGAGCACCAAGCCGCCGCCCGTGCAGGCGCAGATGTAAATGTAGAAGAAGCTCCGGCTTTCCGCCCCCAGTCCATAATCGAGCTCCGCCATCGCGGACGCGTTAGATTCATTGTCGATGAAGATCGGGCGTGTGGTGAGATTTGACAGTGCCGCACGCACGTCGAAGCCTGTCCACAGTGAATAGTCGTCCGGCTTGCCGATGAATGGCAACTCACCGAGCCAATCGGGGATGGCGACGCCGATTCCGGTCAGTCGCGCGTCGTCGATCAAATGGCTGCGGCGCAAATAGCTGATCGCCTCCGCGGTCAGCTCGACGAATTCGTCCGGCAAAATGCAACGCTTTTCGTGATGGACGCGGCCGCGCACGTGGCCGACCGCGTCTACGGCCAGAATCGTCAAATGATCGCGATCAATGTCGACGCCAATCGAGAAGCAGCCTTCCGGATCGATCTCAAGCTCGATCGCTGGCTGGCCTCGGAGTCCTTTTCGCCGGCGCGCCTCCATGATCAGCCCCTCGTCGAGCAGGCGATCCACTATGCGTGCGATTCCGGGCTTGGTCAGCCCCGTACGCCTGGCGAGGTCCGCGCGCGAGATCGGCGCGTGGCGATGGATCGCGCGCAGAACGAGCGTCCGGTTGTGCTCGCCGGCTTGCTCGGAGTTGGAGCCCGAGAGGTCGATCGGCTCGCGCGCGAGCGGGACTGGAGGGCGCCTCGTCATCCCTTCACCGCCCCAACGGTCATTGCGCTCAGGATCAACCGCTGAAGCACCAGGAAGACGACGATCGCCGGCAGAACCGAGATCAGGCAGGCCGCAGCGAGCAGTTGCGTCGACGTCGAGCTCTCTAGCCCCTGGAACGTGAAAATCCCCACCGCGATCGGCATCAGGTCCGTCTTGGTAAGCAGCAGGAAGGGGACGAGGAACTGAGACCAGCCCGCGATCACAGAAATGATGAAGACCGAGGCCACCCCCGGCACGGCGAGGGGCAGAATGATCCTCCAGAACAGCGAGAAACGCGAGCAGCCATCCATCATCGCGGCTTCGTCCAGCGCTCTGGGAATTGTGTCGATCGATCCCTTCAGCAGCCAGCAAGCGAGGGGACAGCCGAGCGCGACATAGACTGCGACGGCGCCAAAATGGGTATCGAGCAGACCAAGCCGGCTCATGTATCGGTAGAGCGGAACCATGATCACAAGCGGCGAGATCATCTGGAACGACAGAAGCGCCAGCATCCATAGGCCCTTCGTCCGGAAGTCGAAACGGGAGAACGCGTAGGCCGCCGGGAGAGCGACGATCAGCACGCCCGCGGCGCTGAGCGAGGCGAGCTTGAGCCCGTTCCAGAGATAAGTGGGAAACGCGCCGTTGGTCAGCACATTGACGAAATTGTCGAGGGTTGGATGCTTCGGAATGAAGCGCGCCACGCCGAGGTAGATCTCGCGTCTGTCGCGCAGTGCGAGCGACAGCAGCCAAAGCAGCGGCGAGGCGAAGAAGGCGAATGAGACAAGCATGAAGAGATAGCTCGCAGCGTCCCCAAGGCGAGACCCCCGACGCGCGCTCATGATTGTTCCTCCCGAGGCAGGAAGCCTGCATAGATTACCGCAAGCGTGA
Source organism: Roseiarcus sp. (assembly GCA_049584355.1). GTDB lineage: Bacteria > Pseudomonadota > Alphaproteobacteria > Rhizobiales > Beijerinckiaceae > Roseiarcus. The sequence continues at coordinate 3,374 of JBAUXQ010000781.1, forward strand.
GGCTGATCATGAGCATGAGGACGGACATCACGCTGCCGCCGGCCAGATCGTAATTCCGGAAGACAATGTTGAACGTGTAGAGAGAGATAACCTCGGTCGCTAGACCCGGCCCGCCGCCGGTGAGCGAGATGATTGCATCGAACGTGTTCATCGTCTGGATCGTGATCAGAATCATGTTCACGAGGATTGCTTGACGCAGCATCGGCAGCGTGACGTACAGCAACCGCTGCCGCGAGGAGGCGCCGTCGACCTCGGCGGCCTCGTAAAGTTCTGGGTCGATCCCTTTGCGAGCGGCGTACATGACGACCATCGAGAACGCAGTCCCGCGCCAGATGTTGGCGATCACGGCCGACGAGGGCGCCATTGCGGGGTTCGAGAGCCAGGCGACGGGGCCCATGTGCAGGAGGCGCAGAAGGCTGTTGATGGCGCCGAACGGCGCCTCGCTGAACAGCATCTGCCAGACAATGCCGCCGGCGATCCCCGGGACGACCCAGGCGACAAGCGCGGTCGTGCGCAGGAGCGTCGTTCCGAGCAGGCCCCGGGTCTCGCCGCGTATGACGACGAGCGCAAGGATCAGACCAAAGATCTGCTGTCCGACGATGCTTCCGCCGACGAAGATGAGCGTGGCGAGCAAAACGCCCGGCAGCCGCGACGAGCCTATCGTGTTTGCGATCGAGGCGAAGGTGTAATTCTCGTGGTCGCCGATGAGCGTGGCGTCGGTGAAGGACAGGCGCAGCACATCGAGCACCGGATAGAGGTAGAAGAGACCGAGCACGACGATGGCGGGCAGCATCCAGGGGACCGGCCCCGAGCGGATCGGGCGGCGGAAGCTGCTCCTCGGATCGTGCGCAGCGTCGATGTTCACGACGCCGGTCGCGCTTCTGAACATGATCGAGGCCCCGACAGAAGGCCGCCGGCGGCGTCGGCTAGAGACGCTTGTAGGCCGCCAGCGCTGCCTGATAGGCGGTGTCGAGCGCCTGTTCCGGCGGCTTGCTTCCGGACAGAACGTCGCCCAGTACGATTTGGATCTGATTTGAAATCTCAGGATATATCGGCGCGCCGGGACGAGCCTGTCCCGATTTGAGATCCACGCCGAACGCCTTGTTCGCCGGGGTTGAAAACACCGGATACTTGTCAAATAACGAGGCGCGAGTCGGGAGCGCTTGCTCGAGCCCGTTGGCGGGGCCCATGTAAACGTCCCTGATGAGGTTGGCGCACATCTCGACCTTTTTCGGATCCTTGCTGAACGACGCCATGGTCCAGCCGC
>JBAUXQ010000782.1:0-2447 GCA_049584355.1 Roseiarcus sp.
GACCTGAGCAGTCTGCGGCCCGGCTCGGCTGCGGCGATGCGGCTCAAAACGGCGCTGGTGGAGGCAGGCGCCTGGTCGCAATATCTGGAAGTCGGGATCGGACCGGACGCCGAGGTCTTTACCAAGAGCCAGCCAATGTCAGCCGTCGGCTCGGGCGATGACGCTGGTTTCCATAGCGCCTCCCTCTGGAACAACCCCGAGCCGGAAGTGGCGCTCGTAGTCGCTTCGAGCGGGGCGATCGTAGGCGCGACCCTCGCCAACGACGTCAATCTGCGCGATTTCGAGGGGCGGTCGGCGCTGCTGCTCGGCAAAGCGAAGGACCAAAATGCGAGCTGCGCCTTGGGCCCCTTCTTGCGCTTCTTCGACGCGACTTTCTCGCTCGACGACGTGCGCTCGGCGACGATCTCGCTCACCGTGGAGGGCAATGACGGATTCCGGCTCGAAGGCGGCTCGTCGATGGCCAAGATCAGCCGCGATCCCAGCGATATCGCCGCGCAGACGATCGGAGCGAGCCATGCCTACCCGGACGGGTTCGTTCTTCTGCTCGGCACGATGTTCGCCCCGGTCGCCGATCGCGGCGCTCCCGGCATGGGGTTCACCCACAAGACGGGCGATATCGTCTCCATCGGGACGGAAAAGCTCGGCCGGCTCGTGAATCGGATGCGACCGTGCGAAGAATGCGAACGTTGGACCTTCGGCGCGGGCGCGCTCATGCGCAACCTCGCCCGGCGGGGGTTGATTTGAGCGCTTCAGCCGTAGAAGGTCGGTCGAAAATTCAGGAAACAAGCATGGGCGCCCATTACAAGAACTTTATCGCCGGCGAATGGGTCGACGGCGCGACCGTCACCCGCGACATCAATCCGTCGGACACCAACGACGTCGTTGGCGAGTACGCGCAAGCCGACGCCGCGCAGACAGGCGCCGCGATCGACGCGGCGCACGCGGCGTTTCCCTCGTGGTCGCGAACGACGCCGCAGGAGCGCCATGACATCCTGCTCCGCATTTCGACTGAGATCCTGGCGCGGCGCGACGAGCTCGGGCGCCTGCTCTCGCGCGAAGAGGGCAAGACGCTGCCTGAGGGCGTCGGCGAGGCGACCCGCGCCGGCCAGATCTTCGACTTCTTCGCCGGCGAAGCGCTGAGAATTCCCGGCGAGAAGTTCGCCAGCGTGCGGCCGAACGTCGACATCGAGGTCACGCGCGAGCCAATCGGCGTCGTCGGAATCATTGCGCCATGGAATTTCCCGATCGCGATCCCGGCCTGGAAGATCGCGCCGGCCTTGGCCTACGGAAACACCGTGGTGTTCAAGCCCGCGGATCTCGTGCCCGGATCCGCCCACGCGCTGTCCGAGATCATCGTGCGCGCCGGCGTTCCGAAGGGCGTGTTCAATCTGGTTGTCGGGCGGGGCTCGGTGGTCGGTCAGGCGATCCTCGACCACAAACGGGTTGACGCGGTCACCTTCACCGGCTCGGTCGCGACGGGGCGCCGGGTCGCGGCCGCCTGCGCCGGCGCGATGCGCCGGTTTCAGCTCGAAATGGGCGGCAAGAATCCGCTCGTTGTGCTCGCGGACGCCGACCTGCCGACGGCGGTCGAATGCGCGGTGAACGGCGCCTATTTCTCGACCGGCCAGCGCTGCACCGCCTCGTCGCGGCTCATCGTCGAGGAGCGGATCTACCGGGCTTTCGCCGACAAGCTGATCGAGCGGATGCGGGGATTGGTCGTCGACGACGCCCTCAAGCCGGGCACGCATATCGGCCCGGTCGTGGATGCGACTCAGCTCGAGCAGGATCTCTCCTATCTCGCGATCGGCCAGAAAGAGGGGGCGAAGCTCGCGCTCGGCGGCGAGCGGCTCAACCGGGCCACTCCAGGATTCTACATGGCCCCCGCCCTGTTCCTCGACGCCGACAATTCGATGCGCATTTCGCGCGAGGAAATCTTCGGCCCCGTCTCCGCGATGATCCCGGCCCGCGATTACGATCATGCCTTGGCGATCGCGAACGATACTGAATTTGGCTTGTGCGCCGGCATCTGCACCACGAGCCTCAAGCACGCCTCGCATTTCAAGCGCAACGCCGAAGTCGGCATGGCGATGGTCAATCTGCCGACGGCGGGCGTCGATTACCACGCGCCGTTCGGCGGCCGCAAAGGCTCTAACCTCGGGCCGCGCGAGCAGGGGCGCCATGCGGTGGAATTCTACACGACGGTGAAAACGGCCTACACGCTGGCCTGATGCGGATGGCGACCGGCAGTCGCGCCAAGGGGCGACCGAAACGATGATCCTGATTTCCGGCGAGGCGCTGATCGACCTGATCCCCGATCCGATCAAGGCCAACGCCTACGACGCGGTGCTGGGGGGATCGCCCTATAATGTCGCGATCGGCCTCGCCCGATTGGGCTCGCAAACCGCTTTCGTCTCGCGGATCTCCGCAGACGGCAATGGCGAAGCGCT
>JBAUXQ010000783.1:0-1523 GCA_049584355.1 Roseiarcus sp.
CTATCAGCCAAGCCAAAACGGAGCAGCGTCGAGAATCCGTCGTCGAGACGCGGAACAAGCGCTTCGAGCGCTGTTCTCACCGCGGCGAAAGTCTTGCCTGATCGGATTGTGACATGTTCGATGGTCACTCTTTCTACTGATGTATTGCCACTGACCACTGGAATACCCCTATCGCTGAGTTCGTGAGGAAGGACGAGGCGTGCTTATTCCCCGAGCAAGGGTAGGGCTCCCGGCGCGGAGCGCGTCGGGAGCCCTATCGTCACTCGCCGACCGCGGCCTCTTCGATGAAAGCGGCGACTTCCTTTGCATGGGAGACGAGCGAGGCGTGGCTGCCGGCGACCTCCTCCGTCCGCGCATGCATCCTGGTTGCGAATAGCTTCTGGACCTCGGGTGCGATGACCTTGTCTTCCGTGGTGATCAGATAGAACGTCGGCTTGTCCTTCCAGGCGGCCGTGTCGACGGGGGCCTTGAACGCTGCGACGCTCAACGGAAGCTGGGAGTGCGCCAAGGACTCGGCGACCTGCAGCGGCAGGTCTGCCGCGACCGCCGAAGGAAACACCTTGGGGTCGATATAGAGGTTGCCCTTCGCATCCGGATGAATCGCGGCCTCGCCTTCTGTCGGCGGACCACTGGCGGCCAAGGTCGCCAGCGATTGTCCGACATCCGGCGCGAAAGCCGAGACGTAGACGAGCGCCGAGACCTTCGGATCGTTGCCTGCCTCGGTGATCACCACGCCGCCCCACGAATGGCCGACGAGAACGGTTTTGCCGTTCTGTTTTGCGAGCGCTTCCTTGGTGGCTTCGACGTCCGCGGCGAGAGAGGTGAGCGGATTCTCGACGAGCGTAACGTTATAGCCCTGCTTCGAGAGGATATCGGCGACAGGCTGCCAGCTCGTCTGATCGACGAAAGCGCCATGCACGAGCACGATATTGCGAACCGCCCCCTTGGGCGGCTCAGCCGATTGCGCGGGAGCGGCGAATGTTGCGGCCATGAGGATGGCGGCGGCTGAAAGGTAAGAACTGGGCATTGATCGTTCCTATCGAAGTTCGGACGACGCGCGTCCGGGAGTGGGCGGGCGTTTCGGCAGGATCGCGTTCTTTGAGTTGCCGTTAGCCGCACGACGCCTCGCCTGCCGTGGTATGACGTAAGAGGCGGGTAGCTCAGACGATAGGGCTAAATCGTCCGAATATTGTGTCGGACCGTCCGCAGGATTAACGTTGGATCATGGACGTCGTCGCCGAGGTGCTCGATCGCGTCCGCTTCGGCGGAACCCTGCTCTTTCACTTCGAGCTCGGCCATCCCTGGAGTTTGGCGTTGCCAGCGCGCCCCTACGCGCTGTTCCATTATCTCAGTCGCGGGTCAGCCACCCTCGCGCTCGAGCAGGGACGAGACCTGCCCATGAGGGAGGGCGACTTTGCCGTCGTCACCCGCGGCGAGCCCCATTTGATTTATTCGGATCGTCGAATGAAGCCTTTTCCGCTTGTGGACTTCGATCGACCGACCGGACGTCTCGGCGTCGTTCG
>JBAUXQ010000784.1:0-2707 GCA_049584355.1 Roseiarcus sp.
GCCGGCGCTCCCAGTCGAGCGCCTGGCGCACGATCTCGTCGAGATTGTCGCGCGTCGGTTTCCAACCCAGCACGCTTCTCGCCCGGTCGGCTTTGGCGACAATGGCGGCTGGATCGCCGGCGCGCCGTCCGGACACAACGACCGGAAAGTCGACGCCCGACACCCGCTTGACGACGGCGACGACCTCCTTGACCGTCTCTCCGTGTCCGTAGCCGCAATTGCAGACGAGGCTCGCGCCGCCTGCCCGCAGATAGGCGAGCGCGCTCATATGCGCGTCAATCAGGTCGGTGACCTGGATATAGTCGCGCACGCACGTGCCGTCGCGGGTCGGATAATCCTGGCCGAAAATCTCTATCTTCGAATGCTGTCCAAGCGCGGTCTGGGCAGCTCGCTTGATGAGATGGGTGGCGTTCGGCGTCGATTGGCCGAGGCGGCCCTTGGGATCGGCGCCGGCGACATTGAAATAGCGCAGCGCCACGTAGCGGAAATCGTGGGCGCGCGTAGCGTCCTCCAGCATCCATTCGACCATCAGCTTGGACCGGCCGTAGGGAGAAACCGGCGCGAGCGCAGCGTCCTCCGATACCGGCTCGGCCCCGGTCTCCCCATAAACCGCCGCGGTCGACGAAAAGATGAAGGTCTTCACGCCGCCTTTGATCGCCGCCTCGATCAGCGTGCGGGCGTTCGAAACATTGTTGAGATAGTAGCCGAGGGGGTCCTGGACCGATTCGGGGACCACGATCTTGGCGGCGAAATGGGCGATCGCGTCGATCGCATGCTCCTTGATCAGGCGGGCGATCAGGCTGGCGTCGCCGGTGTCGCCGACGACCAGCTTTGCGCCCGCGGGCACGGCCCACGCGAAGCCGGTCGAGAGATTGTCGAGCACGACGACCGACTCGCCGGCGTCCATGAGCTCGAGCGTCATGTGGCCGCCGATATAGCCGGCCCCTCCGGTCACAAGTACGCTCATGCCTTGCCCCTTGATCTGCCTCACGCGGCGTTGTCCGAAAATGCCGCATGGAACGGCCTGGCCGGAACATGGTAGTCGGATATCAGGAATTCGCGCCGCTCGCCTCTTGCCACCGCCTCATCGACCGAGGAACCGAACATCCATGGACAAACCCGTTCGCAAAGCCGTACTGCCCGTCGCTGGTCTCGGGACCCGTTTCCTGCCGGCGACCAAGGCGATTCCAAAGGAGATGCTGACGGTCGTCGACCGGCCGATCCTCCAGTATGTCGTGGACGAGGCGCGTGAGGCTGGGATTGAGCATTTCATCTTTGTCACTGGCCGCAACAAGGGCGTCATCGAGGACCATTTCGACACCAACTACGAGCTCGAGGACACCCTCAAGCGGCGTGGCAAACAGGCCGAATACGCCGCCTTGATGGACGACCTGCCCGCCGCCGGCGCCACCAGCTTCACGCGCCAGCAGGCGCCGCTCGGTCTGGGCCACGCCATCTGGTGCGCGCGCGAAATCGTCGGCGCCGAACCGTTCGCGATCCTGCTGCCGGACATGGTCACCAAAGGCGGACGGCGTGGCGGACGGTGTCTAGCCCAATGCGTGGCGGCCTACGAGCGGCACGGCGGCAATGTCATCGCGGTCGAAGAAGTTCCGGCCGCCGAGACGCATCAGTACGGGATCGTCGGCGTCGGCGCCGATCATGGCGCGACCTTCGAAATCACCCGCATGGTCGAAAAGCCGAAGCCTGGGACGGCGCCCTCCAACTACATCATTTCGGGGCGCTACATCCTTCAGCCGGAGATCTTCCAGATCCTGGAACTGATCGAGAAGGGCGCGGGGGGCGAGATTCAACTGACCGACGGCATGATCCAGCTTTCCCGCACGCAGTCCTTTCACGGGGTGCGCTTCGACGGAAGAACTTACGATTGCGGCTCCAGGCTGGGGTTCCTCACCGCCAACCTTGCTTTCGCGCTCGATCGGGGCGACCTTGCTCCGGGCCTCAAGGAGGAATTGCGCCGGTTGGGCTTTGCCGGGAAAGACGTTTGATTTTTCATCCCGCCGGTCAGCGCTGCGGCTTGAGTCCCGGCGCGCCCGCGCCGCGGCATGCCGGCATGGTGGCTGAGGGCCGAAGTTTCCGGGCGGCCAACGTCTCCTGCCCGCCGCGAGGCAGTTTTCCAACCGCGCCGCTGGATGATAAACAGCGGGCCATGATTCAGGAACAGACCAGCGCCGTTTTGTCGGCCATCCGCACCATCGCCAACGAGCGTCAGGGACTTGAGGCGCTTGAGGACGCGGTCCGGACCACGGGCGAAGGCGGGCTCGGGGCGGCGTTATCCGAAGCGGTGAAGACGATCTCCGCCGCGCGCGGCCGGGTCATCGTGACCGGCATTGGCAAGTCCGGACTCGTTGGGCGCAAGATCGCCTCGACGCTTGCCTCAACGGGTGAGCCGGCGTCGTTCGTCCATTCTGCCGAGGCGAGCCATGGCGACCTTGGTATGGTGCAGAGCGGCGACGTTCTCCTCGCCATTTCCTGGTCTGGCGAGACGGCGGAACTCGCGCCGATCGTCACCTTCGCCAAGCGCTACGCCATCCCGTTGATCGCGATGACCGCGCACGCCGACAGCACGCTGGGCCGCGAGGCCGACGTTTGCCTGACGATGCCGAGCGCGCCTGAGGCCTGCCCCAACGGCCTCGCGCCAACCACTTCGACGACGATGCAGCTCGTGCTCGGCGACGCGCTGGCGATC
>JBAUXQ010000785.1:0-7046 GCA_049584355.1 Roseiarcus sp.
GGCGCGCCATCACCAGCAGCACGCGGTCGGCGAGCGTCGCCCCGATCAGGTCGAAGAACGCGCGAGTCAGGTAGGGGCGGCCCCATTTGCGTGAGCCGGTGTGGATGTAGAACTTGAAGAAAGCGTCCCAATGCTCTCCCCGGATTGATTGCCCGGTGAGCCACTCGATCTCGACGCCGCCGTCGAGCGCATCGCGCCGCTCACGTTTGATCGCCTTGCGCTTGCGCGACGCCAGGGCGGCGAGGAAGTCGTCGAAACTGGCGAAGCCTTCGCAGGAAAAATGGAACTGCTCGCCGGTGCGGAGGAGAAATCCGGCGTTCGACAGCCGTTCGGCGTCCTCAGCGGTCGGGAACGTCACGTGAATCGACGACGCCTTGGTCTGCTTGCGCAATTCGCGCAACGCTCCGATCAGCGCCTCGCGCGCGCCTTGAGCCGCGCCGGCCGCGATGAGGAGCCGGCGTCCGGTGACCGGCGTGAACGGGGCGGCGACCTGGAGTTTCGGGTAGTAGCGGCCGCCGGCGCGCTCGTAGGCGTCGGCCCAGGCATGATCGAATACATATTCGCCCTGGCTGTGGCTCTTGAGGTACGCCGGTGCGGCGGCGACCAGGCGCCCGCGTCCATCCTCGACCGTCACATGCGCCGGCGTCCAGCCCGACCGCCCGCCGACCGAGCCCGACGCTTCGAGCGCATTGAGGAAGGCGTGGGTGATGAAAGGATTGAACCGTTCGCCCTCGGCCTCGTCCGCGGAGAGGCCGGGCGGATTGGCGCAGGCGTCCCATGCCTTGGCGTCGACGGCCGAGATCGACGGGATGACGCGGGCGGTTAAGGTCGTCGATGTCATGGAGGGGTGATCAAATGGATGGTCGCCTGCATCCTAGCATGGTGTGTCGGTTTTGCGGCGAGGGGATTGGAGATTGGCGAGGGGGGCTTCATTGTGCGATTCGCTAGCCGCACAAGTCAAACGCAGGGTCGCCATCCGGCCTCCAGCTCCTTTCTCGTCACGGCTTTAAGGCCGCTCGCCAATCTGCAGGCGCTCCCATCGGGCGCGGGCGAAACGGCGCCGGACGAACCGCCTGAGCCACCATAGCGACATCGATATCAGCACCCATGCCGCGATCGCACAACAGAAAGACCGGGCGGTCCCGACCACAGGCAACGTCAGCCAGATGGCGGCTCCGAAGGCGAGGAGACCGAAGCTTCCCAGCACGGTTCCGGTCGCGTCTTGGGCCACCGCTTCCTGTCCGCGCCTTGTCCCGCGCAAGCCAAGTTTTTGCTTGCGCTCACGCTCGTGCTTTTCGACAAGAGTAGCGCTCGCCCCGAAGATCGCGGGGAACGCAAGGAAGAGTCCACCCGTCGCCGGCCCATAGCGACTAGCGATCAGACCGGTGCACACCGTCGCCAATCCGCCGAGAAGGAAACGAAGCGCATATTCGCGCCAATTCGTGTCCTTCAACGCCGACAGCTTCACGCTAACGATCATCAACTCGACCCGAGGAAAAACCACTTGAGACCGAACGCGCATATCAGCCAGCCTGCGAACATTGTCCCGCTCGCGGGCAGAGCTGAAACTCTGTGTTGCTCCGTCAATCTGCAGACGCCTGCGGCATAGAGCGCCAGTGCAATCGCTCCAAGCATCATCGAACGCGCTTCAGTCGCTGCATATCCGGCGCCGCATTGCGCGATGGCGATGGCGAGCGTGGCAAGGGCGATTGAGGGGGCTGCGCCGAACAGGCCGGCGAAACTTTTGGGTCGGAGAACGTCGCCAAGGACGGCAAAGGCGGATACGGCCAGGCCCCCGACGACGAAACGGATAATAGTCTCGATCATGCCTGAGCGGCCTTGCCCGGGTTCGTGCTCTTTTCGGTCTTCCGGCGCTGCTTCTTGAACATCGTGATTCCGCGTTCGGCGATCTTCATTGCTTTACGCGGCCCACAAATATCGAGGGTCTCAAATTCCCGGCCGCGGAGCTTGTTATACTCGACAAAGAACTCGCTGATCTCCTGGGGCATGCGGGGACGCAGATCATTAAGGGTCTTTGCGTCCTGATGGGTCTGGGCGTGGCAGGCCACTGCGACCAGCCGGTCGTTCTTGACCCAGTCCTTTTGCTTCTTCTCGCGCTGCCGGGCCTCGAACGCGCCGATCAGACGACCCCGGATCACGCAACCGGGCGCCACTGGCGCGTCCATGAGGACCAGCACGTCCAGAGGATCGCCGTCCTGACCTATCGTCCCGGGCAGGAATCCAAAATCGTAAGGAAACACCATACCTTCGGGCAGCGCCGTAGCCAGCTCAAGGCAATCGCAGGCGGGGTTGTACTTGTATTTGTTCCGGCTGCCCTTGGGGGTCTCGACGACAATCCTCAGATTCCCGCTCTCCTTGTCGAATGTCGCCAGTTCGGACAAAACGGCGTGGCGGGAGTAGGTCTGATGCATGGCTCACTCGCTTTATGAATTTTTCATGACGCGATCGTAGCCAGTAATCGCAAATCGGCTCAAATGGTTCCATCGTACTCCGACGACTCCATCTGACGGACGCCAGGGCGCAGACTAAGGCCCGTTCCAGCCCCCGCATATTACGAATTTACGGCTTCGATCCGCATCTGGAAGCGCTCGCAATGGATATCGACCATTGCGTTACGGGAACCTCGGCATCCAATTGACCTGCCGCGGCGTCGCTTCTGAGAACATGCGCTGCATGTCGATGCACAGATGCGCGCGCCGTTCATCCAACTCGCCAACTCTGAGACCGGCGGCGGCAATGTCGCTCCGTCGTCGCGCTAGCGCGGCCGCTCGTCCGGATTCGGCGCCGAAATAGGCGCATGAGCCAAGGCTCCCGCGTGGCGGAGCGCGCGGCGCTAAAAAGGCGCTTGAGGGTCGAGCGACCCGTTCAGCCCTTCTTCGCTATGTCGAAAATCACGCCAAAATCGGCGGATTTTGTTTTTCCGTCCGAGATGTCAAAGCCTTCCGCCGCCAATCCCCGGCGCAACAATTCACGAACCGCCGCCGCCCGGCTGGGCATGTGACGACTGAATCGCCACTGATCGAGGGCGGCAAGCTCCTCCGTCCTAAGCATGATCTGAAGGCGTTCGCCGCGAGGGTCCGCCGACATGGATACCTCTCCTTTCGAAAAGACCACGTTTGCTCATATTGGGTCACTTACTCATAATAAGATTGTTTTGTCAAGTGCACAAGATGAGTAGACTGAGATGGAATAGCCGATTATATATCCGACGCATACTGATGCAGTTGCGTGTTTTGCATAAGTTGAATATGAAATATTGCTTGATATAGATTCAGTTCTGTGCTAGCTAAAGGGGAGACGGTTGCAATGATATAACACAGATTGGAGCGGATGTTTCCCCCGTGGACCATCCTCACGAGTACCGTGAAGAGGCTGAGCATCGGATTGCAAATAGTTTGCAAGTGATTAGCGCTCTTGTTCGTCAGCGAGCAAGGAACGGACAGGTATCAGATCCTCAAACATTCCTTCTGGAGATTGCTGATCGCATAGAAACCGTCGGGAAACTTCATCGGTTCCTCGCGAATTCGACCACAGGAACAGTCCAGATAGCCGCATATCTGGAAGAGATTTGTAATCGCCTGAGAGGCGCTCTTGCGCCGGCCGCAACATCACTTACTTTTGATTGTCCCGTGGATTGTCTTCTGCCGGCGAAAAAAGCTTTGCCGCTGGCGCTCATCAGCGCCGAGCTCGTTTCCAATTCGTTGAAATACGCCCATCCGGCGGGGTTGCCGACCAAAATCAGTCTGTCCTGTCGCCCTGACGATAAAGGCGACCTCACGATCGCTTACGAGGATGATGGAGTGGGGTTTCCTGAGGGTTTCGACATCGATGAGACCGGCCACATGGGGATGAATCTCATTCGCTTGCTCAGCAAGAGGCTAGGCGCCGAGCATGAATGGCATAGCGATCCGCTTGGGATTCGCTTTGAGATGAGGCTCTCGATAAGTCGTTAAATCGCGTGTACGCCCCCCGCGGCAAAAACGCTGCGCTTAGCCCGTACTTCACTCTCCAAGCCCATTTTCAGCGCGCGCTTGCCTCCAGTCGCGGAACCTTTGGGTCCTGGCCCCGAGCGGATTCGCACAGTGCTGGAGCGGCGCAAACCCTGAGAACGCCGGCGCAAAGCCACGATCGAACGTGGCGCCATTGAGGAGGACGCTGGACAGAGACGCTACGCCTTCGCGAGCCGCAGGACCGTTGGCCTGGCTTTTGCCGCAAGCTTCTGGCGACCAAAGTTCTTCAGTAAACCTCTGGGGGCCTGTAATTAAATCCAAAGTTTATAGCGCTTACCAAGGTGGCTCAGGTTAATTCTTCGGCGACACGCTATAGCGAGCAGTTCAAGATCATTACAAATCCTCGTTTGTACGGATTCGGACCAACTTTAGGCTCGACAGCCGGGCTAGACGGCAGGAACATCGAGGTCCGCTGCAAGCTCCCTGCTTCAGGAAGCGTTGGCGAATGAGAAAGGACTTGTCGCCAAACGCCTTTGTGGGTCGAAAGAAAAACGATGACTGTCATGCCGTTTTCCCAAGGCGGGGTGTTCGGACCAGCCGACATCAAGGCAATGTCAATCGCCCTGGATGAGGTTTGCAGCAAACTCGCGCTAGGCGCCGGCCAAGACGAGAGAGAGTTTCTCGCGAAGCGCGTCATTGCCATTGCTTGCCGGGGCGAACGCGATTCCGCCGCCCTCCGCGACGGCGTACTGCAAGAAGCTGCCGTGAGCGCTTGGCGAGGTCTGGGTCCTTCCGGCATCATCGGCGCTGGCCTCCGCCCAAGAGCCGCCCCGCCTCCGATTGTCGCGACGAAACAAAGCAGATCACGCGCAGTTGATAGTGCTTCCAGTCGGCCCTTTTCCATCCGTGACAATAAGACAGGCTTGAGAATTATAGGCCTCAGTGTCGCGATTGTAGCGCTAATCGCAGTGGGCGTTTCTTGCGCCTGCGCGTTTTTCTTCGCCGAGAATTGCGGTTCCGCTATGTCCTACTACGGTTGCGACGCACGGTGATTGCCCCGACGCCCGCGCTTTGGGGGAACAAGGCGCGGGGGTCTTCATTTCGATCGGTTTGCGTCAGGGCCGGCTTAGTCTAGAGCACGTTGCAATCAGGTGGAATCGAGGCGGGCGAGGCCACGACCGGGCCGAGGCTGCGTCCTGAACCTTCCGCCGCGAGGCGTACAGAGACAAGCAGACCCCTGTTCGGCGGGTCCGCCATCAAATCCTCAAAAACCCGAATTACCATCAAAATCAAAGGCGTTGTTCAACGCCGCATCTCATCAGGAGGTCGAAATGCCAAATGAAGCTTCATTGCGCGGAGCCGAGAAGAATGTCCAGGACTGGATCAGTCTGGTCTGTGGCGCGCTGCTCTTCGTCTCGCCCTGGGCCCTCGGCTTTGCCGGGGATCTCATGGCGGCGAGAACCGCTTGGGTCGGCGGAATCGTGATCGGCGCGATGGCGATCGCGGCCCTCGTGCAGTTCGCCGAGTGGGAGGAGTGGGTGACGCTGGTCGTCGGCCTGGCGGTCGCGGTTTCGCCGTGGGTGCTTGGCTTCGCCGCCTTGCACCACGCGCTGGCGGTCTGCGTCGTGCTCGGACTGATCGTCGCCCTCGCCTCGGTCACTGAGATCTGGGCCGTCCGTCATACCGCGGCCATAGCGAGGCAGTAACGCCGGCAAGCGGATCGCTTGCCAAGGCGAGCGGTCCGTCTTGCTACCCAAGGGCGCCGCGCAAGGGCGCTCGGCTTGACGGGACCGGCGGTTTGGCGAGGCTCTCGGGGCACGCCTCGATTCGCCTGCACGGAGCCCTGTAAGCCGATGAAGACGTACGCGCCTCTTGCCTTCGCGGGCTTTGCGCTCGCCGCCTGTAACGCGCCGGCGCCGCAGGCCTCGGCCCCGCCGGCTCCAGGCTCCGTCGCGGTGACGCCGGCCGGCTTCCAATTGCCGCAAGGCAACGACTGCTCGGCGAAGATCGCGCGCTATCGCGCGGTCCAGGACAACGACCTCTCCATGGGTCACGTCGTCCCGTCGGTCTATAACCAGATCAAGCGCGACATCGCTGCGGCGGAGAGCGTGTGCGCTTCCGGGCGCGACGCCGAGGCGAAGGCGATGATCGCCGCCTCGGAAAGACGTCACGGTTATCCGACCGATCTCTGAGCGAACGCATCGCGCAGGTACGCGGCGACGAACACCGGCACCCGCGATTCGTCGATGTCGCGCGGGCTGCGCACGATATGCATGCGGGAAAACTCGGCGTGAGGGTCGCGCCCGAGATGGGCGTCGATCCGCGCCTTGGCGCGCGCGGCGGTCACCGCGAGCGTCATCAGCTTCATGCAGGCGATGCGCTGGGGCGTGAACACCAGGGTCCAGCCGGGCGCCATCGCGGTCTCGCCTGCGTTCACGCCGGTCTCCTCGAATAATTCCCGCCGCGCGCTGGCCTCGAGATCGACCCTGCCGTCGAAAACGTCGCTGGGGTCCGGCGCTCCGGCGGGAAAATAGATCTGTCCGGCGTTGAAGGTATGAGACGCCATCTCGCCAATCAGGAAAGCCCCGTCGGCCCCGCGCAGCGCCGCCATCGAGAAGCAATTGTCGACCGGATCGCCGGGATAGCCGAATTCTTCCCAGGCGAGGTAATCGGCATAGTCGGTCTCGAAAAAGACGCCTCTGAGCGTCAACACGCCATCGAATCGCGTCTCGATCGCGCGCCGGCCCAGAAGCAGCACCCGCCCGTTGAACAGCGCGGGCTTCGCTTTCCTCAGTCGCGTCCAGTGCGCCGCGATGCTGGCCGCCTGACGCTCGGCGAACGTCCAGCGTGCGGACTCGAACGCGAGGTCCAGCTCGCCGACCTCGAGGAGGCGCGCGGGCGCGCTCAAAGTTCGAGCGAGCCGCTGGAGAGGATGACGACCGAGCCGCCGATCGTCGCGGCGCCGAGCGCTCCGGCCTCGATCGCGAGGCCGAGCACGATCAGGCTTGGCCGGCCCATCTCGAAGCCCTGCTCGATCGTGAGGGTATGCGCGCCGTCGCTCGGGCGGTCGAAAGC
>JBAUXQ010000786.1:0-4727 GCA_049584355.1 Roseiarcus sp.
TCGCCGTGTGGCGCGATTTGATTTGAACCGGGACAACGATCCGTCTGCCCTGCTCTGTGATCCATATGTCGTGGTCGCCCTTGCCGCGGCGGAGAAAGACGCAATCCGCTTCGCTCAATCTGGCGCGTACTGCCTTGCTGAAGTCGTTCACGCAGCCGCGCCGGCGCGCACCGAAGCGCGGGCGATGATTTCGATATGAACTTCGCCGCCCTCGCCTTCGTGCAGATCCCCAACCGCGCTCGCGACGTTGCGGCAGAAAGCCTCGAAGGTCTCGCCCTCGACGTGCAGGCCCTCGACGTCGGAGTGCTCGACATACCAGACGCCGGCCTCATCATCATGAACGGCTTTGACTACGGCGACGCGCATTCCCGATTCCTTCGCTCGGCCCGCGACAACATAGCACACGCGTCGGTGGTTCGCTCTCGCGGCCGGGAGCCTGCCTCCGGCCTTCCCCCACCTGGTTCGCCGGCGCCGCGCCGCTGGCGGCGATCAGCCCTCCGCCGTCATGGCCGGGCTTGCCCCGCGAGGCATGTCAATTGTTCAGTTCAGCCAATGCTTCATGTTCCGTTCGCGCTGGATGGCGGCGGAAATCCCGTCGTGAAACTCGTACCAGACAAGACGGGCGAGCCTATACCGCTGCGTAAAGCCTTCGCAGAGCCCTTCTCGATGCTCGTAGGCGCGCCTGGATAGGTCTGCGGTGACGCCGGTGTAGAGCGTCTCGTTCGGACGGTTCGTCATGATGTAAACCCAGCCGCCGCGCATCCGGGCGACGCTACGTCAGGTGGCAGCCGCCGCAAAGACGTGGATGGCCGGGACAAGCCCGGCCATGACGTGGGTTGAGCCTCACCCACGCCCCGCCTTCCACTTGATCGAGCAGCCGATCGACGGGACCTGTTTCGCCGGCGCCGGCAGGCATGCGGCAATGGCGCGCATCGCTTCGAGGAGCTCGCGGCGCGCGTTGGGGGGCGGCGGCGTCGTGCGGCCCTCGTCGAGGCGGCCGCGGTATTTGAGCTTGAGATCGCGGTCGAAGCCGAAGAAGTCCGGGGTGCAGGCGGCGCCATAGGCGCGGGCGACCTCTTGGGTCTCGTCGTGCAGGTACGGGAACGGGAAATCGTGCGCCAAAGCGAATGCGCGCATCTTTGGGAACGAATCCTCCGGATAGCTCACGGCGTCATTCGATGAGATGGCGGCGAAGCCCACGCCCTCGGTCATGAGCGCCCGCGCGTCGGCAGTGAGGCGCCCGATCACCGCCTTCACATAGGGGCAGTGGTTGCAGATGAAGACGATGACGGCGCCGTTCTCGCCGGCGGCGTCCTTGAGCGCATAAGTCCGGCCGTCCGTCGCCGGAAGCCGGAAATCGGGCGCCTTGGCGCCAAGCGCCATTTCCGTTTGACCGAGCGCCATCGCCGCGGCTCCTTTGTTGACAAGCAGCATATCACGCCGCGCGCCCTCCCTTCTCCTGTTGGGAGAAGGGTCGGGGATGAGGGCTGCGCGAATCAAGCTGGCTGCGAGGCTGCGGCTCCGCAGCCTCATCGTACCGTCTGGCGCAAGACCCTCATCCGGCGCTCCGCGCCACCTTCTCCCGGACGGGAGAAGGGACCGTCTTTCGGAGCGAATCTTCTTGGCGAAAATCAGAAATCGTGGTAGCTTGGCAATGCTCAGTCGCGCCCGCACGGCGAGCCGGAGGGACAGGGAGCGAGAAAAGATTTTTGGCCTGGGGGTCGGCGCAACCCATTGAAAAGGTTCAATCCCGACAAGGGAATCCAAGGAAATCAAAGCCTTTTCCTTTGATTTTCTTTGCCCCGGTTTAGCCAGGGCTTGGCTGGATTTGGCCAGATTTGGATTTGGCTTGGATACGGGCGACCCAGCTCAGTGCGCGGCCTCCCGCCGCTCGCGCAGAAAGCGGAAGAACTCCGCGCCCTCGCGAAAGCGCCGCTTCATCATGTCGGGGCTCATGACCATCTCGCCGACAATCGAGGCGATCTTGGCCGGGCGCAGGTAGAAGCTGCGGTAGAAGGTCTCGACCGAATCGAAAATCTCGGTGTGGCTGAGACCGGGATAGTGGAGCGGGGCCATCTGCACGCCGTTCTCGTCGACGAGCTCGGCGTTGGCGTCGTCAAGCCACCCGTTCTCGAGCGCCTGCTTATAGAGATGGGTCCCGGGATAGGGCGCGGCGAGCGAGACCTGGAGCGTATGCGGGTTGACTTCCTTGGCGAAGGCGATCGTCTCCCTGATCGTCTCCTGCGTCTCGCCTGGCAGGCCCATGATGAACGTGCCGTGGATGGTGACGCCGAGGTCGCGGCAATCCTTCGTGAACCGCTTGGCGACGTCGATCCGCATGCCCTTCTTGATGTTGTACAGGATCTGCTGGTTGCCGGTCTCATAGCCGACCAGCAGCAGACGCAAGCCGCCGTCGCGCATCGCCTTCAGGGACGCGCGGGGCACGTTGGCCTTGGCGTTGCAGGACCAGACGACGCCGAGCTTGCCAAGCTCGCGCGCGATCGCCTCGGCCCGCGGCAGATCGTCGGTGAAGGTGTCGTCGTCGAAGAAGAACTCCTTGACCTCCGGAAAAGCCTTTTTCGCCCAGGCGATTTCCTCGATCACGTGGCCGACGCTGCGGGTCCGGTAGCGATGCCCGCCGACACTTTGCGGCCAGAGGCAGAATGTGCAGCGCGATTTGCAGCCGCGCCCGGTGTAGATCGAGATATAGGGGTGCCTGAGATAGCCGATGAAATAGCGGGAGATCTGCAAGTCACGCTTATAGACCGGCGTCACGAACGGGAGAGCGTCCATGTTCTCGAGGACGGTGCGGTCCGGCGTGTGCCGGATCTCGCCATTCTGGTCGCGGTAGGATAGGCCGCGGACGGATTTCCAGTCCTTGCCGTCGGCAATCTCCTTGATGGTGAAATCAAATTCGTTGCGGGCGGCAAAATCGACAATTCGCGCGGACTTGAGGCAGCCTTCGGCGTCCACGGCCGCCTTGGCGCCGATCAGCCCCGCTTTCAGCGACGGGTTGGCGGCCTTGAGCGCCGCGATCGCCCGGACATCCGAGGCGAAAGAGGGCGTCGACGTGTGCAGCACGGCGAGATCGAAATTCTTCGCTTCGGCCACGACTTCGGCGAGCGAGATTCCGTGCGGAGGGGCGTCGATCAATCTGCTGTTCGCCACCAGGGCGGCGGGCTGTGCGAGCCAGGTCGGGTACCAGAATGACCTGATCTCGCGTTTGGACTGGTAACGGGATCCCGCGCCGCCGTCGAACCCGTCGAACGAAGGAGCCTGAAGAAACAGCGTGCGCATTACCTCATGGCCCTTTCCATCGTGCCGTCTCGCCTGACGATGAACTCCCGTCCGCGCCAGCTGACCCGCGCTGACCAAAACGAGCCGAAATAGACTGCGAACGACAGGATGTCCCGAGCAAGGGTGAGAGAGTAGTTCGGGTTCGGCAATCCGAATTCCCGCGTCAGGCGATACTTCAAGAACAGTCGGCATGCCAAAGCGGTCAGAACCGCCGCGAGCCCCCACGCGTCGAACCCGCGAAGAACCGCGCCGATCAGCGACAGCGGCAAGGCGTGGGTGACGCCGCTTCCGACATGTCCGAGCGGGTCGACGGTGAAAATCGTCCGCGCCCAGCGCAGTTCATGCCGCACCACTTCGCGCAGCGATTTCTCCTCAAACGAGTGCGCCACCAGCATCGTCGGCAGGACGACCCGGAAGCCGGCCAGGCGCACAGCCTTGCCGATGGCGTAATCGTCGGCCAGCTCGTTGGCGACCGCCTCGAAGCCGCCGATCCGCGACAACGTCTCCCGGTTGAGCGCGATTGTCTGGCCAAGGCAAGGCCGGGCCAGGCCGAGCGCCAGCCCGACGGCCGCGCCGGGCAGGAAATGATCGTGGATCCCCATCGCGGACAGCCGCGCCCAGAAGCCGCCGTTCGGCAGGCCGCGGTAGAGGCAGGTGACCACCCCGACGCCAGGCTCGGCCAGGGCCGCGGCCAACGTGCGCAGATAATCCGGACCGACCGCAACGTCGCTGTCGGCGAGGACAATGAGGGGATGGCGGGCGACCTGTCCCATGTTGATGAGGTTGGAGACCTTGCGGTTGCTGCCATGCGTGGCGCGGTTGACGACCAGTTGAAGATCGAGCTGGGGATATCGCCGCATCAGCGCTTCGATGACCGGAATCGCGCCGTCGTCGGGGTCCTGCACGCCGAAGACAAATTGTATATCCCCTCGATAATCCTGATTGAAATAGGTTTCGATGTTCTCCGATAGGCGCGCCTCGACGCCCGACAGCGGCTTCAGGATGGAGATGTCAGGCCACCTCATCGGAGTTAAAGATGCGGGCCGCCGGACGAACCAGCGCGCCGCCCACGCCGCGCCCAGGGCGCTAATGGAGCCGAAAATGCTTGCGGCGAGGCAAAATAACGACAGCCAGCCTGTCGCCAACGCTCCCATCTGCTCCAGGGCCATACTTCATGTTTCCGTTCAAAAGCCGGTAGGCGTCGACAATGTTACGGCGACAGGCTTCGGGAAGCTCGGACGACGCCGCGTTTGTTTGCTTTGGGCTTCGCGACAGATTGCGCACAGAGATTACGACATTGCGACATTACGACGAGGGCAGGGGGTTTGCCGGGATGGAAGGCTGGCTCGTCTGAGCCAGGCGCCCACAGACTATGCGCGCGTGCCTAAACAGTAGTCAGCCCATCGCAGGCCCCGAGGCAAATTCCAACG
>JBAUXQ010000787.1:0-1617 GCA_049584355.1 Roseiarcus sp.
GCCTCGAGCCGCGCCGCCAGCGCTTCGTCGGCGAGCGCCAGCACGGCTGAGGCGATGAGCGCCGCGTTAATCGCGCCCGCTTCGCCGATGGCGAGCGTGCCGACCGGAACGCCGGCCGGCATCTGGACGATGGAGAGGAGACTGTCCTCGCCCTTCAGCGCCTTCGAGGGGACCGGCACGCCGAACACCGGCAGCGTGGTGAAAGCCGCCGTCATGCCGGGCAGATGCGCCGCCCCGCCTGCGCCGGCGATGATGACCTTGAAGCCTGAGGCTTTCGCCCCCTTGGCGAAGGCGGCCATGCGGTCGGGCGTGCGATGGGCGGAGACGATCCGGGCCTCATAGCCGACGCCGAGCGCTTCGAGCGTCTCGGCGGCGCGGCGCATGACCGCCCAGTCCGACTGGCTGCCCATGATGATGGCGACCGGTTTCGCCGCCCCGCTCACAGGCGCCCGCCGAGGCCCGAATCGACGCGATTCATGGAGTTTGCGCTTAAAGGAAGGCCGCGGGGGGCGCAAGCGCAGGGCGCGCGGAGGCCTTTGCGCATCGTCGCCTGGGGCTGTAGGCCTTCGTTGGGCGCGCCCGCGGGTCCAAGCCCTGATGCGGAGGCCGGAATTGGAGTTTGGGTCGAAGCCCGCCGCCCCAGGCGCCGCCGAGGCGCCGGCGCCGGCCGGCGGAAAGGTCCCGGCGACGCTTCGCGATCCCGGCGCCCTGCGTTTCTGGCTCGCGGTTGCGCTCACCGGCCTATGCGCCGGTCTTGGCGCGGCCGCTCTGACGCTGCTGTTCAGAGCCGCGCAAGAACTCGCTTGGGGCGTGGCCGATCCTTCGGCCCTGTTCGAGGCGGCGCGGCAGGCCAGTCCGTTGCGGCATGTCGCTTTGCTGCTCGGCGCAGGGCTCCTCACCGGCCTGGGCCAATGGGTGCTGACACGGCTGACCAGCGGCAACGGCATCGAGATCACCGCGGCGATCTGGTTTCAAGCCGGCCGCCTGCCGGCGCTGAGAACGCTCGGCAGCGCGGTGCTCTCGATCGTCATCGTCGGCATGGGCGTTCCGCTCGGCCGCGAAGGCGCGCCCAAACAGTTCGGCGCCGTTTTCGGCAACCTGGCCTCCGACCTGCAGAAGCTTTCGGACGAACAGCGCCGGCTCATGGTTGCAATCGGCGCCGGCGCCGGGATGGCCGCCGTCTATAGCGTGCCGCTCGGCGGCGCCCTGTTTGCGCTCGAAGTGCTGCGTGGGGCGCTGGCCTTGCGGCTGGTGATGCCGGCGCTCGCCGCTTCGCTCATCGCCGTCAAGGCGGCGAGCTTCGTTATCCCCGATGCGCCCCTCTACACGATTCCGGTCTACCCCGTCTCGTCCGATGTCTTCCTCTGGGCGATCGTCGCGTCGCCGTTCATCGGCTTGTGGTCGGTTGCTTTTGTCCGGGCGATCGCATGGGCCGATCGGGCCCGGCCATCGGGCTGGCGGCGTCTGGCCGCGCCGCCTGCGGTCCTCGCAATTGTCGGACTCCTGTCGATCGTCTTTCCCGAGCTGCTCGGCAACGGCCAGGATCTTGCGCAAGCCCTGTTCCTGCATCCGCTCGCGCCGCTCGCCCTCGCCGCTCTCTTTCTGCTCCGGCCGCTT
>JBAUXQ010000788.1:0-5128 GCA_049584355.1 Roseiarcus sp.
AAAACCCGGAAGAGGTGCTCTCCGACGACGTGATCGTCGAACGCCTGCGCAAGGCGGAGATCCTCGTCGCCCGTCGCACGGTGGCCAAGTATCGCGACAGCCTCAGAATCCCTTCGTCGGTCGAGAGACGCAAGATGAAGATGGCGCCGATGCGCGCTCGGGTCGAACGCGACAATTCCCTCGCGGTCGAGTTCTAAAGTCGATTTTTATTGCAAAATGAATGGGTTAACACAACGATTGACACGGACCCCCGACGCTCCTAACCCTACCCGCGATCCGGATGCTGCGGGACCGACCGGGGCGGAGCGGAACGGGGGTGGCGGGAACGAGCGGGTGGCGGCGAGCGACGAGCGGCGAACGATATTCGCCCGCCTTGCTTGAAAGGTAAGGTCAGCGTTCGATGACCTTGAGGGTATCCGGTAAGAACCTCGACATCGGGGAAGCTTTGCGTCGGCATGTCCTGGAAAAAGTCGAGGCGACGGTCGCCCGCTACTTCGGCGGCTCCGTCGGGGGCCATGTGGTGATGACCCGCGAAGGCTCCGGCTATCGCTCCGACTGCACATTGCATTTGAGCTCGGGGATCAGCCTGCACGCCGAGAGCCACGGGCACGAACCCTACCTTTGTTTCGACCAGGCCGCTGACAAGATCGAAAAGCGCCTTCGCCGCTACAAGGCGCGCCTCAAGGATCATGCCGGCGTTCCCGGCGTCGGGCGGGGCCAGATCGCCAATTATGTCGTGGAGCCGCCGCAGGAAGAAGAAGAACCCGCCGGGGGCTTCAATCCGGTCGTCGTGGCGGAGGGAACCGACGAGCTCAAATCCCTCTCGGTCGCCTTCGCCGTCGCCGAGCTCGATCTGTCGGGGGCCCCGGTGGTGGTTTTCCAGCATGCCGGCAGCGGCCGGGTGAACGTTGTCTATCGGCGCCGCGACGGCGCGATCGGCTGGCTCGATCCGCAGGCCTCGCGCGATCCGCCAGGCGCTGCATAAGCGGGACGAGCATGTCGTTATCGCAACTCCTCAAGCCGGACGCGGTCATGCCCGCCCTGCGGGTGAACGGCAAGAAGCAGGCGCTGCAGGAAATGAGCGAGCGCGCCGCGCTGGTCTCGGGTCTGCCGGCGCGCGAGATCTTCGATGCGCTGCTGCAGCGCGAGCGCCTCGGCTCGACTGGGGTCGGCGACGGCGTCGCCATCCCGCATGGCAAGCTCGCCAAATGCCCGCACATCTTCGGCGTCTTCGCGCGGCTCGAGCGGCCGATCGATTTCGAGGCCCCTGACGGCCTGCCAGTCGATCTCATTTTCATGCTGATCGCCCCCGAAGCGGCGGGCGCGGACCATCTCAAGGCGCTGGCGATGAGCGCGCGCCTGCTGCGCAACGCCGCGATCGCCGCCCAATTGCGCGCCACTCGCGATCCGGCGGCGCTCTACGCGCTCCTGACCATGGCGCCGACCTCGCATGCGGCCTGACCGGCCGGGAGCCTTGCAGCCGATGAAAGCGCGCGTCATCGTGACCCTGAAATCCGGAGTGCTCGATCCGCAGGGCAAGGCGATCGAGGGCGCGCTCAAGGGCCTTGCCATCGACGGGCTTAAAAGCGTGCGCCAGGGCAAGATTTTCGACATCGAGATCGATGGCGAGGACCACGCGGCCGCGCGCCGGAGGCTCGCCGAGGCTTGCGAGCGCCTGCTCGCCAATACGATCGTCGAAAACTACGCGATCGAAATCGGTTGAGGGACGTATGCGCGCGGCGGTGATCCTGTTTCCGGGCATCAATCGCGAAGGCGACGCCGCGCGCGCGCTCAAGCAGGCGACCGGGGCGACGCCCGCGATCGTCTGGCACGCCGAGCGCGAGCTGCCGGCGGCGGTGGATCTCGTCGTCCTGCCGGGCGGATTCTCCTACGGCGACTATCTGCGCTGCGGCGCGATCGCCGCGCGCGCCCCGATCATGAAGGCGGTCGGCGACCACGCCGCGCGCGGCGGGCTGGTGCTCGGCATCTGCAACGGCTTCCAGATCCTGTGCGAAGCGGGGCTCTTGCCGGGCGTGCTGATGCGCAACGCCCAGCGCCGATTCCTGTGCAAGATGCAGCACGTGCGGGTCGAGAACGCGCAAACCCCGTTCACGCGCCGCTATGCGCCCGGACAGGTGGTCAAGTTCGCCATCGCCCACGGCGAGGGCAATTTTGTCGCCGACGACGAGACGATCGAGAGAATCGAGGCCGAGGGACGGGTCGCGTTCCGCTACTCCGACGCCGAGGGACGGGTCGGCGAGGCGACCAACCCCAACGGCTCGACTCGCTCCATAGCTGGCGTATTCAACGAGCGGTTCAACGTGCTCGGGCTGATGCCGCATCCCGAAAACCTGATCGATCCACTGGTCGGCGGCGTCGATGGGCGCGCGCTTTTCGCTTCCCTTGCGGCATGAAGGACGGCATGGTCCGACCCCGGCAAGCGCTCAAGCCCTTGCCCACCGGCCGAAATCGCCGCCGTACCCATTAATCCCCAGGCTTTTGAGAAAAAATTTATTTCTGTAGGCTTTTTGTCATAGTGCGGGAACGCTCGCTCGGCATTATGTGATTTGTTTAAGGATAATTCGAACACATGGCTGATTCGCTCGACAGGCTCTTCGCCGCCGTTCTGGAGGCGCGGGACCGAAATCCTTCGGTTTCCCGCACCTCCAAGCTGTTCCGCGACGGGGTGCAGAAAATGGCCAAGAAACTGGCCGAGGAGGCGATCGAGGTCGGGCTCGACGCGGTGCAGATGAACCGCGAGTCGGTGATCTTGGAGAGCGCCGACGTTCTCTATCATCTCCTGGTCATCTGGGCGGAATGCGGCGTTTCCCCCGCCGACGTGATGAGCGAAATCGACCGCCGGGAGCGCGTCTACGGCATCGCCGAGAAGTTGCCGAAGCAGGCGAGCGCGGCCCAGATGAGGCGCATGACCCCATGGGCGACGCGCCGCAAGGCGCTCTCCTGAGGTTGAGCCGCGCTCGCCGAGCGTGGCCGGCGCGCTCTTCCGCGAACTCAGAGCACCACCGGGTTCTGGCCGCCGTCGACTGACAGGGTGACTCCGGTGACATAGCTGGCTCTCGGCGACGCCAGGAACAGAACAGCGTCGGCGATCTCGCGCGGCGACGCCATGCGGCCGATCGGGATCCGTCCGACGCCGCGCTGGCGCGCCTCGTCGACGGTTATCCCGGCGAGCCGCGCATCCGCCGCGAGCCCCTCGGCCACGCGGCCGGTTTCGGTCAGGCCGGGACTGACGCCGACGACCCGAACGCCTTTGCCGGCATAAGCCGCGCCGAGCCCGGCGGTCGCCAGCATCAGCGCCGCATTGGCCGCGCCGCCGGCGAGATGCGTCGGCGAGGCGACCTTGCCGCCGCCGCCGATGACGGTGACGATCACCCCGCTCCCGCGCGCAGCCATCCGCTTCACGACCGGATCAACGACATTGACATAGGAAAAGAATTTGGCGTCGAACGCCTCGCGCCACGCGGCGGGCGTCAGCTCGTCGACCGGCGTTCGTCTGGCGGCCCCGGCGGAATTGATGAGGACGTCAACAGGGCCGAGGCGGTGTTCGACCGTCTCGACCATGTTCGCCGCCGCGGCGGCGTCGACTAGATCGGCGGCGACGCCAAACGCGTCTCTCAGCTCCGAGCAGGCGCGCTCGACGTTATCGAGCGAGCGCGAGCAGATTGCGACCCGGGCGCCCTCGGCGGCGAAGGCGCTCGCGCAGGCGAGGCCGATGCCCTTCGACCCGCCGGTGACCAAAACGACCTTGCCCGCAAGACCAAGCTCCATCGCCGGCGCCTCAGCCGAGCTTCGAACCGTTGGTCATCAAAAGCGCCGCGTAGAGCGAGGTCGTGCCGCAGATGAACAGACGATTGCGCTTGGCGCCGCCGAAAGTCACGTTGGCGACGATCTCGGGGATCAGGATCTTGCCGATCAGCGTCCCGTCGGGGTCGAAGCAGTGTACGCCCTCGGCCGAGCTCGTCCAGACCCGCCCATCCCGGTCGACGCGAAAGCCGTCGAACGCTCCGGCGGTGCAGACCGCGAACACCTCGCCGCCCTTGACGCTTTTGCCGTCGGGCGACACGGCGAAGCGGCGGATATGGCGCGGCGCGCCGGTGTCGGCGACGTAGAGCAGTTTCTCGTCGGGCGAGAAGGCCAGCCCATTCGGGCGAACCATATCGTCGATGATTCGCGCGACATCGCCGGATTTCGGATCGACGCGGTAAACATGACAACCGTCGATCTCGGGGGATGCGCGATCGCCCTCGTTGTCGCTGTCGATGCCGTAGGACGGATCGGTGAACCAGATCGAATCGTCCGACTTGACGACGACGTCGTTGGGCGAGTTGAGGCGCTTGCCTTGCCACTTGTCGGCGAGGACCGTGATCGATCCGTCGATCTCGGTTCGCGTGACGCGGCGCATCAGGTGCTCGCAGGTGACGAGCCGTCCCTGGTTGTCGACCGTGTTGCCGTTTGAATTGTTGGATGGCTGGCGGAAGACCGAGACGTGACCCGACGCGTCGTCGTAGCGCAGCATGCGATTGTTGGGAATGTCTGACCAGATAAGATAGCGCCCGGCAGCGAACCAGGCCGGGCCTTCCGACCAGACCGCCCCCGTCCACAGACGGTCGACCCGGATATGGCCCGCGAACAGCTCACTGAAGCGCTTGTCGAGGACGACGAAGTCCGTCCCTTCGATCTGTCCGTAGAACATGGCTCGTTCCCCCCATTTGCGGCGACGATCGTTGAGACCAAGGTTGGCGCCTCCGGCGCTGAACGGCAAGGGTAGCCCGGCCGCAGCGGGGTCCATCGCTTCGAGTCAGCTCCCTTTGAGCTCCGCGGCCAGCCCTTGGCGCGCGCCTCCTCGGTATGCAGATCGTCGCCGTCGATGAATTGGCCGCGAAGCGCCGCGGCGAGCCGCCCGCGGCTCTCGATGGTCCCCGCCGCCCTCCCCGGATCAACGAATAACAGCCGCGCGCGGCGTGACAAGCCGGATCGCCTCGCGGAGGGCGAGGCTTGCGGCGCGCGCCGGCATCCTCCACATTGATGGGCATGAACCGCTCGCCAGCGCGGGGCGACGCCTCGCGGCTCATAGCCGTCCTCGGGCCGACCAATACCGGGAAGACCC
>JBAUXQ010000789.1:0-2773 GCA_049584355.1 Roseiarcus sp.
GCGCGGATTGTCCAGCTCAAAGACCGACCGCTCGCGCCGGGTGATGAGGCGGAGGTTCAACTCGTACTCGATCGGCCGATCGCCGCGGCGGCCATGGATCGCTACGTTGTCCGCGACGTGTCGGGGCAGCGTACGCTGGGCGGGGGCGTCTTCCTCGATCTGCGGCCGCCGGCCCGTAAGCGGCGCACCCCGGAAAGGCAGGCGCAACGTGGGGCGCTCGCGATCCTCGATCCGTACGCGTCCTTCGCCGCGCTCTTGGCCGCTCCGCCTTTCGCCGCCGACCTTGCCGTCTTTGCCCGCGACCGCGCTCTTTCCGCCGCACGAACAGATGAGCTCGCGTCGGCCCTCAATCTCGTTGTCCTCGAAGCGGCGAACTCGAGGATGGCTCTTGCGCGCGAGCAATGGAGCATGTTTGGATCCGCTGCGGTTACCCGGGTCGCAGCCTATCACGCGGAAAACCCGGACCTTCAGGGCATGGGGCGCGAAGAGTTGCGCCTGGCGCTGCAACCGAGGCTGCCGAAGCGGGCGTTCGACGCCGCGTTGCAGAAACTGGCCCGCGCGAACGAACTTGTTTTGGACGGCGCTTTTGTCAGACTCCCTTCACACGAGATAAGGCTGACCGCCGAGGACATGGCGGCTTGGGAGATCGTTGCGCCGCTGCTCGCGGGGAGCGAGCGGTTCCGGCCGCCGCGAGTGCGCGACATTGCGGCGGCGACGGATCGCCCCGAGGCGGACATCCGGCGGATTCTGAAACGCGCCAGCCGCATGGGTTGGGCCGACGAGGTCGCACACGACAATTTCTTCTTGCGCTCGACCGTACGCGAAATCGTTGGGATCGCCGCGGATCTGGCCTCCGTCGCCAGGAATGTCGGTTTTTCCGCCGCCCAGTTTCGCGATCGCATGGCCAACGGCAGAAAAGTCGCGATCCAGATCCTCGATTTCTTCGATCGCCGCGGCGTGACCCTGCGGCAGGGGGATCTGCGTCGAATCAACCCCGCTCGCTTGGACCTGTTTGAAGTTGGCTCAGAAAACGGTGACGTTGCGCATGGAGGAGAATCGTCCCCGGTGGGGCGTCCGGACTTCAAATCCGTGTGGGGCAGCGAGCCTGTCTTAGGTGGGTTCGACTCCCACTCTCTTCCGCCAGTCTCCAAGCGCACGGTTTGACACGTCGGTAGCGGAAGCTTCGATCGGATTGTTGCGGCTTCTTGCGCGGCAGTCGGTCGCTGCCTTCTCTCCGCCCGGGACCGGCTAATTAACATACGCATTCGGTATTCTATCGCCGCCAAAACGGAACGAAAAAAGCGAGAAATTTTTCCGTTGCCGTGAACACCGCGCCTCCAAGTTCGAAATTCTCCAAAGATCTTAGTTTAGCATAAATCAAGTTTCTGACAAAGAGAAAACTTGGAAAACTGCCAAGCTATTGAAAAGATGCGATTATGGCGCCGGCTCGGACATTCGCGAAAGGCCCAAGCCGCGGTTAGCCAGCCACGCGGCAGGCCTTGGCTGGCGAATTCGCGCTCGACGCGGCGTCTCCGGAACAGGAATTAACAGGGAGCTTTTTCTCCCGAACAGGAGTTCTTTTTGCCTGAACAGGGAGCTTTGGACGACGAACAGGGGCCCGCGTCTTCCCATTCGGTCGTTGAGGCGAGGTTTGGCGCCCAAGCCTCGATTCCGCGCGACGCCCTGGCCTCGCCGCCTCGATTTCACGCGATGGCGGCGTGCTCTCACCTTGGCGGCCTGTCTATTCGACGATAACGCCCGGCTCGCCCGGCTCCGCCCTCCCGACGATCGCCGCGCGCGGGTCGCCTTGGCGGATGCCCGCCAGGATCGCCGGCGCGGCTTCTGCGTCGCAGGCGACCAGCAGGCCGCCCGAAGTCTGCGGGTCGGTCAACATGAGGCGGCGCCAGTCCTCGATCCCGTCAGGGAGCACAATGGACTGGCCGTAGCTTGCCCAGTCTCGGTGCGAGGCGCCGGTGACGAAGCCGGCGCGGGCGAGACTCTCGGCCTGGGCGAGCAGCGGCGCATCGTCGACACGCAGCCGGAGGGTCAGACCGGCGCCGCGGGCCATTTCGAGCGCATGGCCGAGAAGGCCGAAGCCGGTGACATCCGTCATCCCGTGGACCGCCTCGTTGCGCGCGAGGTCTGCGCCGACCACGTTGAGGCGCGTCATGAAGCCCAGCATCTCGCGATAGCCGTCGCCGGAGAGCGCGCCCTTCTTGATCGCCGCGGAATAGATCCCGACGCCGAGCGGCTTTGTGAGGATCAGCGTGTCGCCGGAGCGAGCTTCCGAGTTGCGTCGCAGCGCCTTGGTCGAGACGAGGCCAACGACGGCGAGGCCGTAGATCGGCTCGGGCGAATCGATGGAATGGCCGCCCGCCACGGGGATTCCCGCCTCCGCCGCCATGGCCGCGCCACCGCGCAGAATTTCGCGAATCATGCTGGTCGGCATGCTGTTGATCGGCATGCCGAGGACCGCAAGCGCGAAGATTGGCTTGCCGCCCATCGCGTAGACGTCGGAGAGCGCGTTGGTCGCGGCGATGCGGCCGAAATCGAACGGGTCGTCGACCATCGGCATGAAGAAGTCGGTGGTCGCGACGATGCAGGTCTCGTCGTCCAGGCGCCACACCGCGGCGTCGTCGCCGGTCTCCGTGCCGACCAGCAGACTGGCGAAGGGGGCGCTCGCGGGCTGCTCGGCGAGCAGCTCGCGCAGTACGGCGGGGGACAGTTTGCAGCCACAGCCGCCGCCATGGGCGAGCGCGGTCAAGCGAATAAT
>JBAUXQ010000790.1:0-12673 GCA_049584355.1 Roseiarcus sp.
CACAATCCCATCGCGCCTCGAGCGCGGCAGTTTGCTCCTGGACCCGCTGGCACAATGCCCATCGCTCCGGCTCCAGAGCTTTCAGGCATTGCTCCCCGTGACCTTCCTGAGCGAGCGCGCGATCGCACTCTTCCAGGCATTGCGGGGTCAAACCCACCCACAACTCACCTTCCGACAGGAGGGATGCTGTCATAGCCACTTTCATGAGGACGTCCTGAATTGTTGGCGCGGCGGCGTCGACGATCCCCTTCGCGAGTTCCGCCCGCTTGCGCCAAAGCGCCTCAATGTCCTCGTCCTGACCCGAATGGCCCTCCGCCTCGACTCGCTTAAGACGCGACGTCACCACCGCATATTCGTAGCAGCTGTGCCAGACCGCGCCCTGGTTCTCTGAGCGTCGCGGCGATTGCTGAGGAGACTCGCCGCCATTTGAATATCCGCTACCGTCATGTTCATCGCGTCGCAGCATGTCCGGTCCCCCATGTTTCCCGAATATTGGCCGATGATTGTCTCGTGCCGACACCGTTCACAAACGAACGTTCCTATGAATAAGCAGTGATCTCCGCACTCGCATTGCTGTATGCTGGGCTTGTTCCTCTACAGAGCGCCACAGCCAATACCACTCGATAACTTGCCGTTGGAGCACGTATTAAAGCCGAACCTACCGCATGGCGCCGCAACAGGGAATCTTTTGCCAAATAAAATACACAACAAAACGCTAGAGGCGCCCCATAAGACTGGTAAACACTGGTAAATCCACGCCCCGCCAGATATGAGGGCTACGGCGCGGCATCGGGCTCTACAACGACCCGGGGGCGTCACATTTCCACCCACCGCTTCAGCTCCCTGACGCCAGCCAACGCTTCGAGTTCATCCCTGGGCGACAAGGGGCGTAAGGATGCGCGACGGCGTATTCCAGGTTCCTGTTGAAACTCTTCATAGGTGCTCTCGACCAACAGATCCGCGTCATGAGCCTTCCGAACAAGGGGCGCGAGCTCGGTCAGCGCCAGTTCCAGCCCAGATCAACGGCTTCTCGTCAGGCGAGAGGTTCCCGAACGCCTGTTGCGCAAAATCCGCTGCAACTGTTCGATCGAGATTCCCCTCAAGCCCGATCAGCGTCAGCGCATGCCATTGCCAGAAGCGCACGGATGGGTCGGCGCCGACATCGAGGATGATGTCGAAAACGAATTGCGGGTCGCCGTCGAATAACGACGCCATGATTCGATAGCCCGGCTCCTCGATCGCCGGCTCGCCGAGAAGATTGTCATGGGCAACCCACGGAAACCGTATCAAGCGGGCGAACGGACGATATGCCGCTTTTTCACGCCAGTCCGCCGGCAGGAAGACGCCATAGAACAACGGCGACGCAGCCTTCAGAAATCGCTTCAGGCTGGGCTTTGGAAATCCTGCGGCCTCGAACCTCTCGATTTCTGCAACCGCGTGCGCCAACTTTTCAAACAGAAGCGAACTGACCTTGGAACATTGCGATGACGCAGCCTCAAGCGCATCCCCGGGCCAACGCTCATGACCCTGCGACAAGGCCTTCAGGATTTCCGACGGCGCCATCGCGACTCGTTCCTTCTGCTTCCGTCGCTCCTCATCGACGGTCTCGGCGCGAACAAGAACATGCGATTGAAAGGAAGCGACAGGCCTTCGCGCCAGCGGGGCGCTTCACGCTTCCAGGCGGCTCGCTCGAGGCTCTGCCCAATTTGCTAAGCAAGACATCGCCGCGCTCGCCGCGCGTTTCTTTCCGCCGCAAAAGAGGCTATCCGCCCGATCCCGGGCAACACTCAGTCGAGATCTTCCTCGACGATCATACGGTCAATGTTCGTGAGCTTCTTAGCGATCTTGACCAACGCCTCGCGCAACGGCTCTGAAGTCGTGTGCTGTGTGCTCATGCCGAAGGCCGTTTGAACCAAGCTCATTTCATAGGGCGAGAGCATCTCGCGCCGGATCCGCGGCTTCCCCTTCCCGGTCGTCGCTTTTTCCGTCGGCACCGTCTGGGCTCCTTCGTCGGGCGCTTGCGAGCGTCACCGACGGAACGGCAAGGAAGAGAGAATACGTAACGCCATCACCGCCGCCGCCGCAAGGGACCGGGTGCTGACTGATTCGCGCGGGCGGGCCGGGCGTCACCGCAGGGCGCGGACTGAAGC
The DNA here is from genome assembly GCA_049584355.1 of Roseiarcus sp. Lineage (GTDB taxonomy): Bacteria > Pseudomonadota > Alphaproteobacteria > Rhizobiales > Beijerinckiaceae > Roseiarcus. The sequence continues at coordinate 2,151 of JBAUXQ010000790.1, forward strand.
TTCGCTTCCGATTATCTATCGTTGACGAGCGTCACACCGAGAGCGGTCAATGCCGGAATGAGCGCACGGAGCCGCACGATGTCGACCGCCTTGCTCGCCGCGAGCTTCGTCGTTACCGCGCGGTCATAAACTGCGATGCATTCTGCCGCCGTGAGGCGAGAAAGATACAAAATCCCTTCGACGGCGAAGCGCTTGTAGAGTTCCTGGCTCAAAAGGCGAGCGGCCTCCTGTGCCTTTGCGCGGCCAGCGTCCGTGGTCACACCAAGTTTTAGGAGGCCGGTCGTTCTGAGGTCGACCACGATCAGCGGTGACCGGACGGTGATCGTCGATGCAGCCCAATCCGAGACCTCGCTTGCGTGCAGCGTGCGATCGGTCTGGTCTTCGAAGCGATCCCGAATGATCGTCTCCGCAACCCCGGTCACGAGGTTTTGAGCGAGATAGACGAGTTGGAAGGACCGATCAGGACTAGCAAAGCGTGTCTGCCCGTAGCCCATTCCGAGCGGTTTCCCCGAATGAATTTTTGGCATCACCCTGAGGTAATTTCGGGGCTGGAACCTGATCGACAGTTCCCGGACGATTTTAGGATCCAGCTTCACGAACTAGCCGAAGTCGCGTTCGGCTGCGGCGGCGACCTCGGCGATTCGCCCCTGCTTCAGGCGCTCGAGGGGCGGAGTTTTGTCTCCCGTCGGATGCGGCCTTGTCAGCCAAAGCCACGCGGCGCGAGGATTGGCGATGATCTTCGTAATCCGCGCCATGCCTTCGATGGGGCGTCCATCGATGAACTGAGCCAGCGGGTAGACGTGCTTCCGCTCACCCTTCAGCAAGCCGATGACGGCGCCACGTTTCTGCCAGTCGTGCAGTGTCGAACGCCTCGTTCCGAAATCCCGCTCGATCTTTCCCGGGCCCGCCACTGAGCCAGCCCAGTCTTCCAATCGAACTGGAGTGGCATATGCGGCGACGCGCTTGCGGCCTTCCTCCGCCGGCAGCAGTTCGCCAAATCCCTCACCCTGGCTCTCCTCAACCGGCGCCTCGGCCGCGACATCAATGAGACGCTTGTTGGCCGTCCTGCTAGAGGCCTGCCTGGAAGCCGGATCTACAAAAGCTTGTACGACTTCTTCGGCAGGAAGCACGATCTGAGACCGCTGCAGGTGCGAGTGTTTCACGGCGATCTTCAAAGTCGCAACGACGGCGCGCACTGTCGTCTCGATGTCGGCCTTGGGCGCCGCGGGATTGTGCTTGATCAAAACGGCCGCGATGTCGTTGGCCGCCGACCTGGTGATCGCAACAGGCGCTCTCGCGTGTTTCTGAGTGTTGCTCGGCGCCATGACAGTCTCCGCTTGGGCTGGAAGCATACATAGTCCAAATAGCATGGAATGTCCAGATCGTCCGCTTTGGACGGCGCCCATTCCGACTGAGCCGAATTCGTTTCCGGCGCGGCCGGTCTCCGACCGCGGCTCGAAAGGTCACAGGGTCGCCGAGATCGCGGCGATGACCTCGCTCGGTTAGCGCTGGATGGAGCAATTTCTGGAGCGCTAGAATGGAACGCGTTTGGGCCTTTGGCTTTTGGGTTCGTAGTTCGGCTCAACGGCGCTGTGGCGAGGTGTTTAAGCTGGAATTGTCGGGCGGCGACAGGTTCGTCTGGCCCATCCGCCGCCTAACGGCGGCGTTCGGTCGAGGCGCAAATTCCCGCGCGGAATGGCAAGCGAACTTTGCCTTGGCCTCAGCGATCACGAATTAGCTTGGGGGCAAGTTGAGCGCGTCAAAAGCAACATGGCGCCGCCCGGTTGCGCCTTCCCCATATTTCCCAGATTTACATTACTGGCGAAGTAGGGAAAACTACCCCAAGGTCGCCATATTGGCTGCCTAACCCGCAAAGGGGGCTTTGCCATGAAAGCCTTTGCTAGAGTTGTCGGCGTAAGCTGCGCGGTCCTGGTTGCCGCTATCAGCTTCGGCGCCAACGCCGAGACCATCGAGCGCACCTTCGACATCACGGCGTCCGATTTCACATTGCTTTCCGGCGATCCAACGCCCCCTGCCGTCGACCCGGTCGAGTTGAATTTCACGGTTGTTTTCAACACTTCGGCTGTGATCGATCAAACGACCAACGGTCTCACGATCAACTCGTTTACCCTTCCGAATCCTCCGTATTCTTCGACCTTCGCCTATGACGGGGCCGGCACCCTTACAGTTGCGACAGACGCCAACCCGGACGAATGCGACCTTTCTGCGAATGCATACTGTACTTTCATAGGTGGTGCAGCGGACGCTTCCCCGTCTGCTAATTTGTTTGCTCAGTCGACTAGCCTCGGCGGCCTTTGGGAGGCGCAATCGATCACGACAACCGCAGGCCCGATAACCGTTCTGACCGTACCTGAGCCCTCCACATGGGCGATGATGCTGCTCGGCTTCGCGGGGCTCGGCTTCGCGGGCTATCGTAAATCGCGCAGGAGGGCCGACCTCGCTTAGGGGGCGCAGGCGCCTTGACTGTAGCTTGTAACGGAGGCCGGTTGCTTGCCGCCATCCGCTCGTCATGATCCTCTTTCATGGTCCCGCAGCAGGAACGGAAGCGTCATGAGCACTAAGCCCTTTCTTATGGCGATAGCCTTCGCCGCGACCGCACTTTGCGCGACGGCGGCGCGGGCAAATATTGTATTCGATTGGACGGGGACCTGCTTATTTAATTGCAAAGGGACGCCGTCAGCCGTGCTGACCCTGACCGACGCCTATGTGTTTGGAACCGCCATCTCGGCGGCGGACTTTGTGTCTTTGGTTTATAACTCTAACGACCAGTCACAAGACATCACCTCCACCTCGCTTCTCACGGGTGGTGTGAACGCCGATGGTTCAATCGCCTTGGGCGTCCTCAATATTCGAGGCCCCTTGAATTTCCCCCAATTTTCAGAAACCGATGAATTGGACTGGCAGTTAATGCCCAATGCGACGACGACAACTCCTGACCTGGGTACAGATGGCAAGTTTACCCTCGCCGTAAGCACCGCAATCCCCGAGCCCTCCACGTGGGCGATGATGCTGCTCGGGTTCACTGGCCTGGGCTTCGCGGGCTATCGCGCGTCGCGAAAGGCCCCCCCCACGGCCACTTAGCCGCGGCAGACGCCTCACCACTCCGCCAAGCCTCAGGATCACGTCGCTGTAGCTCTCGCCTGGGCCGCGCATGGCGCCGAGCAGTCAGCAAAGCTTGATCGCTGTCAAGGCGGACGCTACCGCGCGAACGCCGCAAGCGAAACACCGACAAGCTCACGCCCGCCGATCCCGAAGACCTCGCCGCAGCGCTCGCCTTCGGGTTGCGGTTCCATAGGATCGCCGTCTTTTCGGCAGACGTTACGGCGACGTTTCTCTGGGGGCCGAGCAGGCTCTCTAGCCGGAGCGCGAAAGCTATGGAGACGCCTCATGTTCGCAGTCATCCGTCACTACCAGTTCAATCCAAAGGACAGTGCAGAGATCGACCGCCGGATACGCGAGGACTTCGTGCCAATCGTCAAGAAGGCGAAGGGGTTCGTGCGCTACTATTGGCTCGACACTGGGAAGGGCGAGGGCGCATCCCTCGGTGTCTTTAATGACAAAGCTGGCGCTGACGAGTCAGTGCATATAGCTGCGGACTACGTACGAGAGCATCTATCTAAACTTCTCCCTCAGAAACCCGAGATTATCGAAGGGTCAGTCAAAGCGCACGATTGAGCGCCGAACTGGCGATCAAGCCAAATTCGGACGCCGCCCTTGCCGTCTGATAGCCCTGTAGGCCTCCGCCGTGATTGAGATCGTAATCATGCGTAGGAGCAGCGTATCGGCGAGAGAGTCTCAGCGCGTCGCTCATCCCCTATCCGGCCCAGACGAGGCCCGGCGCGCGTCTAGACCTTCGGGTCCGCCTTGCTGTGCGGCAAGCCGGGGAACCGGTGCGGCCCGTTATTTTTCGATCATGAACTCGACAGTGCGTCCAATCGCGACGCGGTGAGCCAAGCGAAGGCCGAAGATCAAGCGGGCGATCGAGACGGCCTTGCGAAGTCCGATAGCCCGCAAACCCGAGGCCAGCGAAGCCGAGCAGCATGAGCACCCAGGTTGACGGCTCGGGCACAGCCTCGCCGAGGGATGTTCCAAAGACTGAGAATTGGAGAGGTTCGGCGGGCCCCGAGCCCCACGAGACTCCGCTGTCAGTAGAAGAGAAAAACGGCTGTGAACTGCTCCCGTCATTTAGCCAAGCTACGTTCAGGTCGGGTAACTCGACCACGATAAAGTATTCCGTTCCAATGTGGAGGGGGATCGGCGGGCCGTTGTAGGCCACCTGAACGAAGTCCGCTTGGTTTTGCGGACCCGGCACATTGAGCGTTCCGCTCGTCCACAGGTTCGCGGCGGGCGCTCCGCGCGCCGTCGACGAGTACAGCGCGATCGACACCGTCTCAGTATCGCCCGAGTTATTTCCGTTCTGGACAAACGCGCCCGCGCCTAAGAAGTCGAATTTGGCGTTTGGCGTAAAGCCTTCCGCAACGAATTCTGGACCTCCAAAGCCACATTTGCAGTCAAAGTTGTTGTAGTTGCTGAATACCGTAGCTGCCACAGCGGGACTCACGTGGCCGAGCCCTCCGACCAGCGCAAGAGTCGCCATCCGCACGGATTTTCTCATCGCTTAGTCCTCCTAACTGCCGCATCGCGTCATCTGCAACGTTAACGGCCTCCGGCAGGGCGCGCCATAGTGCCGCGGCATCGAGCCATTGCCGCGCTCAGCGAACGAGCCCCGCCCGGTTTTGACCCTCACGCGGCTCGCCGCTGCCCGCCAGCCGCAGGATCAGGTCGTCATCGCTTTCGCCAGGGCGCATGGGACGGCTCGCCGTACCGTGCTGTAGCAGGTCTGGATCGGTGTGTTAGTAGGGAAGTCCTCAAGACGAGAAACCATCCGGGAAGGAAAACGCATGCCGATCTACGTCACTCTTTACCAGTTCACCGAGAAAGGGATTCACCACGTCAAGGATACGGTCAAACGGTCGGAGGCCTACAGGAAACGAGCCAAGAAGCACGGCGCAACTGTCAAGGAGACTATCTGGACCCAAGGCGCGCACGACATGGTGACGATTCTCGAGGCCCCCGACGCCGAGACCGCCTCGGCTTTTATCTTAAGCGCGGACGAACTAGGCAATGTTCGCAGCCAGACCATGCGCGGCTTCACGGCTGCCGAGATGGAAAAGTTACTGGCTAAGGTCGACTAGCGACGAGAAGGACGGCGCACGACGCGCCGCTCCCGCTAGAGCGTCGAAGAGTGAGCGCGGTCAGGCCGGCTTCGGCTTTCGCGTGGTGCGCGAGCGCGCCAGCCAAGGCCAGCAAAGCCGAGCAGCATCAGCGCCCAGGTCGAAGGCTCAGGAATCGGCGTGCTTGCGGTCGTGAGGGTGAAGCTAACGACCTTGTCGACGGGGTCAGGGCCGTCGAGGCCGTCCGTGTTGTTTGGGCCTGGGCCCACCTCGCAATAGCCATCGGCAGGCGGCGCAAATCGGCAGGCCAGCCGGTCAGTGTCAGAGGCCGCGCGGAACGAGACATTGAAGGCGTTCAAGGGCGATGCGTTTGTGAGAAAGGCCAAACCCTGATCGTCCACGTATGGACCTGAGCCTCCGAAGAACACAAGATTGTCGGAGTTCGCGTAGTTGCCAAGTCCAGTAATTGGGACGCCGTCCCGCATGCCCGAGATGGCGGTCACGACATATTCGTCGCCAACCGACAGGGTCGCCTCAAGAGTGCCGCTCGCAACGACATCCCCGCCGAATTCACTTACCGTGTACGTCCAGTTGAACGTCGTTGCGCTGGCCAGCCCGAGAGGCCAGAAGAGCAAGGCCCCTGCCGTCACGCTCGCACTTGCGAGCAACCGCGAATCTCTGCGCGCCATGGTGAACTCCCCCACTGGGAAAAAGCAGGCTACCTCCCGGCCAGCCGGTGGACAAGACTCAGCAAACGCGCCCGATGTCTACGGCCATGGTCACGATCTCGATCTCGGCCGAAGCCTATCGAGCAATCACGGGGGCCCGCAGGACCCGTCAGAACGCGGCGTCGGGGGCGGGTATCCCCTGACCCTCAATGCCAAGACGCTCGATCGCCTGACGGCAGCCCGCGGCCCTGGCGAGAGCTACAGCGACGTCATTCTGCGGCTGGCGGAAGGGGACGGTGGCGGGGAATAGTCGCCTCGAACCGCGCCTTGCAACGATCATAGATGCTCGCGGAATTCGTCGCCCTCGAGCAATTGGCAAGAGCGGGAAGGAGATCGGTCAGCTTTGCATCGCCGCGTTGCTGGCGGCGTATCGGATTCTGCTTGCTGACGAGCAAGCGCTATCGCCCCTGGAATATCGATTTGACGGAGTTTTGCTGACTTTGTATCAAATACTCTGCAGTGCGCGAGGAGGAGGAGCGCTATGGCGGTACAAGCTATGACCTGGGCCTGGGATTGGATATTCACAGGCGATAACGGCTACACGGTGAGCAAGCAGTACAACTTTGCGCCAAGCAACGCTTTGGCGCAAACTTCATTAAGCACGGCTCCCCCTCCGGGATCCGCATCGATGGGTTTTGGCCAGTATGGCAACCGACCTGAACCGAACGGTGCCTATAATTACCATAACATCCCACCTGTATATTTCGACGGTGGCTTTATCGGCTATCAGCCGCTTGTATACGACCCCAATCTGGTCAGTGTGACTTGGATATTGGACGGCAATGTCGAAGATGGCCAGATGGCCGGTTCAATTCTGTTTTTCACTTTTGACTAGTCCGGAAGGCCGGTTGACCTCCAGGGAAGGCCGCCATTGATAGTCAGTGGCCGCGCCTAAATCGCGCAGCGCGTCGAAGGCGGACCGTCCAACGTCCGCGGCCCCCTCCCCTGCCGGGCCAGCGCCGGCCGATTTTCGTCAAGTTTCAGTCCGAGATTCTTGGGTCGAGGCGCGATAGCGTGACGAAAAGCAGCAGCGTTATTTCTGGCGGCTTACGAGCAAGCCACGCGCGACTTTTTTTGTCGGGCGGAGATGAGCGACATGAGCATCGGCCCGATCGAGAAGGCGTTCACCGGCGCCTTGCGGGTGAGTTCCCGCAAATAGGGGTCGCTGCGAGGAAGTGACCTGATTGTACGCTAGAGCCGAACAGTCAGGGAACATCCTCTCCGACATAGGTTATGATGCGAGAGTGCTAAGAGTGTCCGACTGGCAGGAGCAGGAAGTGAACGACTGGCGAAGCATCGGGCCCAGATCGAGCCGTCGATCACGAAGGGCGCCATAATCGCGTTCGCCGGCGGCGTCGACTTCAGCAATCACCGCGCGATCTGGGATGGGCTCGATTGGGTCCTCGCCAAACACGCTGCCATGGTCCTCATGCACGGTGGTTCGTCCAAAGGGGCGGAGTTCGTCGCATCGCGCTCGGCCGACGCGCACAATGTCACGGAAATGATCTTCCTCCGGGTTGGACTCGTCACGGCAAGGCGGCGCCGTTCATAGCGCAACGATGAGCTTCTGCCGACGCTTCGGATCGGCTTCCTGGCGTTCCCCGGCTGCAGCTTTACCGAGAACCTCGCCGACAAGGTGCGAGGACTCGGAGTTCCGGTTTGGCGGGGTGGTCGCAATGCGTAACTTGAGCCGCCTCTGGGCCTTCTCATCCCTGTACTCCGTCAGCTTTGCGACGGCTAATGTCCTATTAGCGAGCCACGAATTTCTCGCCGTTCGGAAGAAGGCCTCTCTGGGAACCTAACGCGTCGCCCAGATTGAATGTACGAACCTCAGAGTGCGACCTCTCAAATCCGCTTCCTGTTTTCGGGGCGTTGAAGTTGCCAGCTGGCAACTCGGAGGCGGGATCTAAGTTGGATGCGTTGGCATAGTGGTTGATTTTCGTTAACCCATTTTTCCTTGCTAGAAAGCCCGAATCAGGCTGATATGGTTACGGTACGGTGGCGTATATGGTTGCATTTGCCGTAATTACGCTTGAGGAACGCAGGGTAGCGATGTCCAAATGTCGGTAGCACATTCAATCACTAGCACTATATCGGCGGATGGCTCGGCGCTATCGCGTGAGCTTCAGACAATGCGACAATCGCTCTTCCCACCGTCGTCGCAGAAAGTGCTCCGATCATTCTCATCTGGAGAGGCCGCGAAGCTCATTGGTGTTGCGGATGGGTATCTTCGGCAACTCTCACTCGCTGGAAAGGGACCTGAGCCCGCTTTAGGTCTTGGGGGCAGGCGTTCATACACGCTTGAGCAAATCAATGAGATGCGTCGGCTACTCGACGAGGGATCAAAGGGAAGACGTTACGTTCCGCATCGGGTGGGGGCGGAGCCCTGTCAGGTTCTCGCTGTTGTCAATTTCAAAGGCGGCTCCGGGAAGACGACAACCGCTGCACATTTGGCGCAATTTCTTGCGCTGAAGGGATATCGCGTACTTGCCGTTGACCTCGATCCACAGGCGTCCTTGACTGCGTTGCACGGGTATCAGCCCGAGTTTGACGTTGCTGCGAATCAGACGCTTTACAGCGCCATTAGGTACGACAAGGAAAGGCAACCCCTCAGCAATGTGATCCGGTCGACGTATTTTTCAGGTCTCGACCTCATTCCAGGCAATATCGAACTTATGGAGTTTGAACATGCCACGCCTAAGGCACTGGTAAATCGAGACAATGAGCCATTTTTCGGTAGAATTGCTGCGACATTAGGAACTGTACAAGATCGTTACGACGTTATGGTGTTGGACTGTCCTCCTCAGCTTGGGTTCCTGACGTTGGGCGCCCTGTGCGCCGCGACGGCAATGCTGATCACGGTCCATCCACAGATGCTTGATGTGATGTCTGTGTGCCAGTTCCTGTTGATGGCAGCCGATCTGCTAGTTGTTGTTCAAGAAGCTGGCGCTGACCTCGACTACGATTTTCTCAGGTACGTGGTGACGCGGTACGAACCCGGCGATGCCCCTCAAACACAAATGGTCGCGTTCATGCGTTCCCTATTCCGGGAACGTGTTTTGACAAACGTCATGCTCAAATCAACTGCGATCTCCGATGCGGGGTTGTCAAAGCAGACGCTTTACGAAGTCGGCCGAGAGAATTTCTCTCGAACGACGTACGACCGAGCAATAGAATCGCTCAATTCCGTAAATGGCGAAATCGAAGCCATGATGCGATCGGCCTGGGGGCGGCAATCATGAGTCGGAAGGAAACGTTGCGGGCCTTGCTAAGTGATCGTCAACGAGAGTTGCCAGATGGCAACTCGGCTATGCCAGGCAATCACGTCACTGCTCCCGAGAGCTTGCCGGGCCTCACGTCTCTGGTGCGATCCGGCGCCGTGGGCGCTATGGGCCGCTCCTTGGCCAAAATTGCCGCCGCTGCCGATGATGCTCGCGCCATGATCTCGGCCGGCGATGCGGTCGTGGAAATCGATCCAAGTCTGGTTGAGGCTTCGTTTTTGGCTGACCGACTCGGCGAAGAGGCCGCCGATCATCTGGCCCTTGTCGCTTCAATTCGCGAAAGCGGACAACAAGTTCCCATTCTGTTGAGGCCCCACCCCGAGAAGAACAGCGTCTATCAGGTTGTTTACGGGCATCGTCGTTTGCGGGCGGTGTCGGCGCTGAGCCGTCCCGTGCGCGCGGTCGTGCGGGAAATGTCGGACGCTGAGTTGGTCCTAGCTCAGGGCCAGGAAAACTCGGCCAGGATGGACCTAAGTTACATCGAGCGCGCTCAATTCGCGGCGGCGCTCGAAGATCACGGATTTGAACGCGGGTTGATAATGGCCGCTCTCTCTGTCGAGAAGACCCAGCTATCCAAACTCATCTCTGTTGCTCGATCGATCCCGATTTCGGTTGCAAAGGCGATTGGTCCGGCACCCAAAGCCGGTCGACCACGTTGGATGGCTCTGGCTGAAAGGCTCAGGCACAAGCGCAGCGAGGAAGTTGTTGCGGCCCTTGTGTCTGACGAGGCCTTCAAAAGCGCCGCGTCGGACACTCGCTTTGTGCGTGTTTTCGATGCTCTTTCGCCTAAGAAAAAGATCATTCGGGCGACGCCATGGGCAGCGGATGACGGGATCAAAGTGGCTATGATCAAGCGCAATGCCGCGCATGTCATCCTCGACATTGACGAAAACGCCGCTCCCGCGTTTGGCAGTTTTTTGGTGGATCAACTACCAAGCCTGTATCGCGCGTTTCGATCAGGAAAATCTGAGGGAACATAATTCTATATGTAAATCAGCCCTAGGGATTAGCCGGGGCTGATGGGTGTATCAAAGCGTAACCAGCAATCGAAATAGGAGCACCAAGCAAAAGAAAAAGGCCCCCGAAACTGCGTTCCGGAAGCCCTTCTCAATCTTCAGCACCTTGAGAATCCCACTTCCGCGAATCACTGTCAAGAGTCTCGTAAGAGACTGAACGCCGTTTCGGCGAGCGGGGATCTTTTGCCCAATTGAGGGCAGTTAAAAATGCAACCCCATAGTTCAACGACGCCCTTTGGGCGGCGATCGCTGACGCTTGCCCATGTGGCGAACCAGGCGGTCGCGAAGGCGCGGCCGCCGGAA
>JBAUXQ010000791.1:0-2199 GCA_049584355.1 Roseiarcus sp.
GGGCCGTACAGCGCGCCCGCTACATGACACTGGAAACCATCGCCCCCATCAGCGATAATCCCATCGTCATCCTGCCCGCCGTGGCCGCATGACACCCCGGCTCCCGCCGGCGATAGGTGATGGCTCCATTGCTACACCACGCATCGGGACACGATCAGGTCAACATCTTCGCGGCCGCCGCTATTGATCGTCGTTTGGGTGGCCGTGCCGCTGGCCTCGACGTTTAGCACATCTCCGCTGTTCAAGACTAGGTTGTCTGTGTTGGGGGGGGCCGTATACGTCGTCATGGCGCGCTCCTCGGCCTCGTCTTATTGTCCACGTCGCAGTTAGAGCGGTATCCGAACGGATTGAATCGGTTGGGGGATTCCCGAATCAGTTAGTTTCTGCTTCCTCATTCGCGCCGCGAGAGGGAGGCGGCGGGGATGGCTGTTTCCGACGATCTTCGCGAGCGCGTGGTCGAGGCGGTGGTGTTGGGCGGGTTGTCGCGCAATCAGGCGGCCGCGCGTTTCAAAGTGAGCGTCGCGAGCGCCGTGCGCTGGGTGAAGCGGTTCAATACCACGGGCGAGATTTCGCCGACGCCTTCCGGGGGCGATCGGCGCTCCGGCCGGATCGAGGCGCATCGCGACTATCTCTTGGGCCTGATCCGGCGCAGGCCGGACATCACGCTGCTCGAGATAAAGGAACAGCTAATCGGCAATTGCGGCGAGCGCTTTGCGGTCTCCGTGCTGTGGCGTTTCTTCGACCGTCACGAGATCACCTTTAAAAAAAACGGCGCACGCCGAGGAGCAACAACGCGCTGACGTGCAAAATCGACGCCGGGAATGGTTCGCAGGGCAGCTCGATCTCGATCCGACGAAACTCGTTTTCATTGACGAAACAGGAGCCTCCACCAATCTCGCGCGCAAAAGCGGACGTTGCCGGCGCGGGCGCCGGTTGCGGGCTGCCATCCCGCACAGTCACTACAAAACGGTGACTTTGATCGCCGGCCTCCGCCTTCGCGGCCTGACGGCGGCAAGGACTTTCGACGGACCGATCAACGCCGCGCTGTTCGAGGATTGGGTGGAGACATGCCTCGTGCCCACACTCTCGCCCGGCGAGATCGTCGTCATGGACAATCTCCCCGCTCACAAGGGGCCGAGGGTCGAGCAACTGATCAAGGCGGCGGGCGCGCAGTTGCGATACCTGCCAGCCTACAGTCCCGACATGAACCCGATCGAAAAAGCCTTCTCCAAGCTCAAGGCCTTCCTGCGCAAAATCGCCGAACGGACCGTCGCTGGTCTGCTGCGCGCCCTCGAAACCTGCGCCGAAATCTTCAAGCCCTCGGAATGTACAAATTACTTCAAATCCTGCGGTTATCGGGACGATACAGGATGATCGGATTCCGCTCTAAACACACCGCCTCGCGTGCAACAAGACCCGCCGGCGTGGCTGAGGCTTCGTTCTAAGTGGCGCTCCATACCAGGAAGGCATTTTATCAACAAGCGTCATCTGCGAAACGGCTGCAAGCGTCGAACCATCATAGGCGTCCTTAACCATCATCAGTTTGTGTAGAGCAGAGCGCCGCCTGCCCACGGCCGGGTCCAATGCTTGGTCCCCAAGGGCGGTAACTTCCGCAAAGGTCGAGAGCTGTCGGTCGCTGATTACCTGCCGACGGTTGGCGCGAAGCCAAGTACGCCGCCATTTCAGGCCCTCGCTCAAATCGCTATTCGCTCGACCTCATCGAGGGTGATTTCGTTTTGGTGTGTGCGCGGGCTTTCATGCGCCGCCATCGCTTGCGCGTTTTCCAGCGAGCCGCCGGCTTCGAGATAGGCCAGAAGTAACGAACGGGCCTTTGGTTACGCATAGTCATGTCGGCGCAGAGCGACGCGGTGAACCCTCACGAATCCCCTCATTTCGAGAAAGGAATGTTTTCGAGGCTTTTGGCCCTCACGCGGGGTGAAAGGAGGGCCGTAAGCTCCTATAGCGAGCATGGCGCGACCTCTTTCTTGACAATCGGAGCCCTGAATCCGCACTTCAGGACTCGTCATACGAGAGTCGTCGCCGCGAAATGCCAACCTCGAGCTGCATTTGGCCCTCGAAAAAATGAGGGGATAGCTGAGTTCTCGCCCAAGCCCGTGAGGCCACGGAATCAGGCGCGCTCGACTTCGTAAACGGGCTGATAAATAATAAGAGGCGGAGCCCAAGCACATTGCATTCCAA
>JBAUXQ010000792.1:0-4027 GCA_049584355.1 Roseiarcus sp.
TGTTCCGAAGCCATGATCCACGTCGCTCTTGGAAGCGTCCTGCTCAGGCGAATAGCTCACGAATAGGCGTTTTCAAACGGACTCTAAGCCTAGCGGCTCTTCCACCTAGAGGTGGCAGCTTTTTTCGCGATCTCGGCACGCCGCTCTGGAGTCATGCTCTTGGCTCTAGCTGTGCCGCCCTTTTTGCCCAGCGCCTTCGCAGCCGGGTCCTTGCCATCGTCCGCGTCGATGGTTCGACTTCCTCGCCGGTCGCAATGCGCATGACTTTGACGGCGTTGCCGATCACATCGGCGGGGCGCTTCTCGCCCTTGGGTCCGGTAGGCATTATTATTTATGAGCCTCAACAGGTATCGTCCTGATATCCTTACCGTCTTTTACAATTTGAATTTTTGCGCGCGCGAGACCCTTTGCGCCAATAATCGGCGCGCCGCGGTCCATCGCTAGACGTCCCGCTTCATCATCATCATTGGCATCAGAGATTCTAATTGGTCCCATGTCCTCGCCGGCATCGTTGAGAATTACCGCCGCATAGTGGGGCTTTTTGGCAGCGTTGCTCATTTTCGCCTCCGTGCTTTCCGCCAAGCATAGCACGGGACGTGGGGCGCGGGCGACCGGCGTCAAGAGCCGCGAATTTCAAACTGAGGCACTACCAAACTCGATGATGCGTCTCTCCCGCTCTCGAACAATGCTACTGTCCTGGATTCGAAGTTCGTTCGATTAACCGGGGTTGCGGCAAAGCGCCGACCTCATCCTGAGGGCCGCGCGCAGCGCGGCGTCTCGAAGGATGCTCCAGCATGCAGCAGCGCCGCCGTTGCGCTCTGGAGCGTCCTTCGAGACGCGCCTTCGGCGCTCCTCAGGAGGAGGAGGCTGAGGTCAAATGCACAATACTTGGGAATCAGGACACTAGGGGGTAGTGGGCCAGTCGGAAATTTCGGCAGGCGCCTTTTTGCAAGGTCCGGGGTCTTTGCCTTGTTCCTCCGGCGTCAGTTCGCGATCCTCGACTCACCGGTCAGGATACCGACCATCAGCTTGGCGAGTTGGTTCGTATCGCGCGGGCGCTTTTCGCCTTTAGGGCCTTTAAGCATATCGGCTCCCTAGCAGCATTCCCGACCTGCCCAAGCCTCGCGGCCTTCTTTGACCAATAGCCAAACGATCGCCAGTGATCCGGCGCCATCAATCCACCATGCGCCGAAAGCCCACTGAGCAGCGAGGCTAACGATGACGACCACAGATAGCCAACCGCAGGTTACGGCTTCCATCGCGTCCGCCCTGAGGGCGCGACTGCCGATCTTGTCTGCGATGGCGATCTTGCGACGCGCCAAATAACGCATCGATGGAATCGCAGCCAAAGCGACTATGAAGCCTGGCCACGAGAACGCTTCCCCCTGTCGCGTCCATAGACTCCAAAAGGCCGCGATCGTGACAAAAGCGGCCAGCGCGAAAAGCAATCCGCCCGCTATCTGGCTCGCCAACCGCTCGGCGCTCTCCGAAAATGCTTGTCCGCGACGAAGCTCAAGTGTTAACCGCCAGATCAGAGCGCCAGCCGAGCCCAACTCGATCACGCTGTCGAGCCCAAACGCCATCAAAACAAGACTGCCGGCCGCAACGCCCGACGCTAGAGCGACTATCGCCTCGACGCTCATCCATCCGATCGTTAGCCATTCCAGCTTAAACGCTTCGCGGATAAGGACTTCGCGATCCCCGGAGGGCTTGGGAGGCAGCACCAATGCGGGCGGTGCGCAGCACTCATCCGCACATACGGCCGTCATCTTCTCGGCCTGGGCCTGACTCATTTGCTTTCTTCCATGCTTCCCGCTCAAAGCATATAGGAAGCGGATGGCGGGCGCGAGGGAGGCGTCAAGCCCGCGAAAATTCAGACTGACCCACTACCTGCCAGGGACATGGCTTGACCAGGCTCCGATTCGCCGATGCGGAGCCTCAGCGCGAGAGGGATCGATGGCCGCGGCGCCGGGAAAATCCTGCGGAGCCTGCACGATGTGCTGCTCGGCGCTGGAGATCGCACACTTCAAAAAGCCGGCGGGCCCGCTGTGCGCCAATTGCCGCCTCGGCGGGGGCTGCACGATTTACGCCGAGCGCCCCGCGGTCTGCCGCGACTTCGAGTGCGAATGGCTGACCAGCCGCGAACTGCCGCGGCAATTGCGTCCGGATCTCGTCGGCACGATCCTCATGGAGGACGGGGACAGCGACGAATACCGCGCTGTTTGCGCGCCGGAGAGGCCGATGGCGTGGCGCCATCCGCGCGTCTTCGCCCATCTGGTCGCAGTCGCCAAGTCCGGGAGGATTGTGGTCGCCAAGGCCGGGCTCACGTCGTGGCGGATCTTCGGCTCGGGCGAATGGGGACCGACGGTCTGACCGGTCGCCCGAAAATTCGCCAGACCTGCCTATTGGCGAGGCGCCTTAGTAAGTGTCGCCGCATTCCTGACCGGCCCGCGGGGCGCCGGGTAGCGCGGTCTGCGATCCGATGCTATTGAGCCCCGCGCGCGCCAGCCCGGCTGCCGCCGTCGATGAGGGCAATACGATCGGCGGCGCAACGCGGGGATGAGGAGTTTCGAAAAAAATGAAAAAGATCGAGGCGATCATCAAGCCGTTCAAGCTCGATGAGGTGAAGGAGGCGCTGCAGGAGGCGGGAATCCAAGGCATAACCGTGCTGGAAGCGAAGGGCTTCGGCCGCCAGAAGGGCCATACCGAACTTTATCGCGGGGCCGAATATGTCGTCGACTTTCTGCCGAAGGTGAAAATCGAGGTCGTGGTCTCCGACGAAAATCTTGGGCCCGCGGTCGAGGCGATCCGGGGCGCGGCCCAGACCGGCCGCATCGGCGATGGCAAGATATTTGTATCGCACATCGACGAGGCCATCCGGATCCGCACCGGCGAAACCGGCGCGGACGCGGTCTAGCGCCATTTCTGGGGGCTCATCAAAGGGCGACCCGCCGCTCCCCGCGGCGGGCGGGAACGTACGAACCTTAATTTGAGGAAAGGCTAACCATGAAGACCGCCAAGGATGTCCTGAAGGCGATCAAGGACAACGATGTCAAATATGTCGATCTGCGCTTTACCGATCCGCGCGGCAAATGGCAGCACGTGACCTTCGATGTGGGGCTGATCGACGAAGAGGCCATGGCCGAAGGCCTGATGTTCGACGGCTCGTCGATCGCCGGCTGGCGGGCGATCAACGAATCCGACATGACCTTGATGCCCGACCCGACCTCGGCGTGCATGGATCCATTCTTCGCCGCGTCGACCATGGTCATCAACTGCGACATTCTCGATCCTGCGAGCGGCCAGCCCTACAACCGCGACCCGCGCGGGATCGCCAAGAAAGCCGAGGCCTATCTCAAGTCGACCGGGATCGGCGACACCGCGTTCTTCGGCCCCGAGGCCGAGTTCTTCGTCTTCGACGACGTCCGGTTCAGCTCCGACCCCTACAACACCGGATTCCAGATCGATTCGATCGAACTGCCGATCAACGGCGACACCGCCTACGAAGGCGGCAATCTCGGCCATCGCGTGCGCACCAAGGCCGGCTATTTCCCGGTGCCGCCGCAGGATTCGGCCCAGGACATGCGCGGCGAGATGCTGGCGGCGATGGCGCAAATGGGCGCCGTGGTCGAGAAGCACCACCACGAGGTGGCGTCGGCTCAGCACGAACTCGGCCTCAAGTTCGGCCCGCTCGTGACCATGGCCGACCACATGCAGGTCTATAAATACTGTATCCACATGGTCGCGCAGAGCTACGGCAAGACCGCGACCTTCATGCCCAAGCCCGTCTATGGCGACAACGGTTCGGGCATGCACGTCCACCAATCGATCTGGAAGGGCGGCAAGCCGGTGATGGCCGGCAACAAATACGCCGACCTCAGCCAGGATTGCCTCTATTATATCGGCGGCATCATCAAGCACGCCAAGGCGCTCAACGGCTTCACAAATCCCACCACCAACAGCTACAAGCGCCTGGTTCCGGGCTTCGAGGCCCCCGTCCTGCTCGCCTATTCGGCGCGCAACCGCT
>JBAUXQ010000793.1:0-3457 GCA_049584355.1 Roseiarcus sp.
GAACTGAAGAGCGCACCGGAGCGTCGGCCACCCGTCATAGGCATCTATGGCCACCAGAAGCGCGCCTAGATGTTTCTCGTCGGTGATCGCAGCCCGGTGCTGCACCTTGGGCGCCTTCAGGGCGCCGCGCAGCAGAAGAGTCGGATCGTCCTTGGCCCGCAGCGTGGAGATAGCGAGCCGGAAGACGGTGCCGATTACGCTACGCAGGCGCCGTGCCGTCTCACGACGCCCGCTGCGTTCGATCCGTTGGAGCACCGCGAGGATTTCCGCCGGGGTGATTTCCGCGATTGGTCGGGCGCCAAGGTCGGGGCCGGCAAGATCGACAAGCAGCCATCGGTTCTTCGTTACCGTGGAGGCGGCGGCGCCCTCATCCTCGATGCGTTGCAGATATTCCTCAGCGATGCCCCCAAAGGTCTTCGTCGCCGAGATGACGGCGGTCAGCTTCGCAACCTTCTTGTTGGCCCCAGGATCGACACCCGAGGCCAACAGCTTCTTGGCCTCGTCACGCAGCCGGCGCGCCTCGGCGAGGGATACGGACGGATAGGCGCCGTGGGAGAGCTTCTTCTGCTTCCCGCTGAACCGGTACGCCTGGTTCCAGAGTCGGGTGCCGCTTGGTTTCACAAGGAGATAGAGCCCACCGCCGTCTGAGAGCTTGTAGTCCGCCGGCCGACCCTTGGCGGTGCGGCACGCCGTATCTGACAACGCCATTGATGCCTCCCATTGTTGGCCTCGGGCCAGCAGATACCAAGGCGAGGCCAACATCAAGGCCAACAAATCCACGGGATGCGGCGGTATCCGGAGACGCCGATTGGGACGGGGAAGGGCGTCAAATGCTAGAAATATGCAGTTATATCAACCGTTTATGGGGCGGGATGATATGTCCTGAGAGGCCGTGGGATAAGGGTACTGGTGCCCAGGGGCGGAATCGAACCACCGACACTGCGATTTTCAGTCGCATGCTCTACCAACTGAGCTACCTGGGCGGCTGACGCCGTCGAGACGCAGCGGACCGCGGCTTATAGGCGGTCTCGCCGCGCCTTGTCCAGCGCGGGCGCCGAGCAAATTTGGGCGGGGCGGCGAGCCTCCCCAAGGAGCGCCCATCGCGCCGCGCGGCCTTCAATATGCCGCAGTCGAAACTGCAATGCATCGCGCCGCCACTTGTGATAGAAGATGAGGGACATGCGCGTCGTTATCGCTTTTCTTTCTGCTTCCGCCGTCTGCGCGGCTGTGGTTTGCCTCAAGGCCGGCCCCGCCGCCGCGGCCGACTTGCCGACTGCGCCGTCGAACTATCCGGCGCTTGGCCCGGGCGCCGCGGACGCCGCGCCCGATCCGTGGGCCGGTCTTTCCGTCGGCGCGGGCGTTTCGGTATGGGGCGGCAAGGGGGTCAAGGGCGGGGTCGGGGGCGAGACCGACTTGAGTTATGAGCATGTGTTCGACAACGGCATCACGCTGGGGGTGCAGGCCTCGACCGGCTATATGCCGTATCTCCAGTCGGGCCCGGGTTTCTCCCAGTTCACAGGCGGGGCTTTCGCCGGCGGTTCGGCCATCGTGGGATACAGATTCGGACAGGTGACGCCCTACGTCATCACCGGGGTCGATTTCGTCCGCCCGACCCGGTTCGGCAGCGGCGCGTTCAACGCCAGCGACGCGATCAACAGCGTATTCTCCGGCCCGGGCGCGGTGCAGGCGGTCGGGACCCTCGGCGTCGGCGTCAATTATCAGATCACCTCGAATTTCAGCATGGGAGTCGAGGCGATCGTGCACACCAACGCCGGCAACGGCCCATTCGCGCCGTGGCCGTAACGGCGCTTGGCGCGCGCCGGCCTGTTATGGTCCGAGCGAGGCGAACCGCCCAACCTCACCGCCCAAGCTGAATGACGCTCATGCATGATCTGTCCCGCCGGGCGCTGCTCGTCAGCCTCGTGGCCGCTTCGGGCGCTCGCGTTATTGCGCCTGCGTCCGCCCAGACCGGCGCGCCGCAGGCTGCGGCTGGAGCGCCGGCGCCGTTCGGCTTCCCAGACGTCGTCAAACGGGCGCGCGACCTTGCCGCCGCGCCGTTCGACGGCTCGATTCCCGCTCTGCCCGACGGCCTGGCGAACCTCGATTTCGACGCCTGGCGCGACATCCGCTTCAAATCCGATAAGCCGCTGCTCGGCCAGGAAGGGGCCAATTTCCGCCTCGAACTGTTTCATCTCGGGCATCTCTACAAGCGCCCGGTGGTCGTCAACGTGCTGCGCGACGGCATCCCGGCGCCGATCCCCTACGCCACCAATCTCTTCGACTACGGCCGGACCAAGGTCGACAACACCCTGCCGATCAATCTCGGCTTCGCCGGCTTTCGGCTGCGCTTTCCGATCAACGCCCCGCACGTCTGGGACGAGGTGATCGCGTTTCTCGGCGCGAGCTATTTCCGCTTTCTTGGCCGCGGCCAGCGCTACGGCCTGTCGGCGCGCGCTCTGGCGATCAACGCCACCCCGAGCCTCAAGGAGGAGTTTCCGTTCTTTCGCGAATTCTGGATCGAGACCCCGGACGCCGTGGCCGAGCACGTCGTCATCTATGCGCTGCTCGACAGCGAATCGGCGACCGGCGCCTTCCGCTTCGACCTCACTCCGGGCCAGGAAAGCGTGATCGACGCGAACGTCTCCCTGTTCGCGCGCAAGGCGACGCCGGCCCTCGGACTTGCGCCGCTGACTTCGATGTATTTCGTCGGCAAGGCCGATCGGCGCTTCCACGACGACTTCCGCGGCGAACTGCATGATTCCGACGGCCTTCTGATGCACACCGGGGCCGGCGAGTGGATCTGGCGGCCGCTCAGGAACCCGGCCGAGCCGAGCGTTTCGGCCTTCCTCGACGCCAACCCGCGCGGTTTCGGGCTCTTGCAGCGCGACCGGAATTTCAGCGACTACGAGGATCTCGATCTCGCCTACGAACTGAGGCCGAGCTACTGGATCGAGCCGCATGAAGGCTGGGGCGCGGGCAACGTGGAACTGGTCGAGTTGCCGACCAGCGACGAGAGCAACGACAACATCGTCGCCTTCTGGGCGCCGAAGGACGGGCTCGACGCCGGCAAGTCGCTCGCCTACGGCTATCGGATCACGTCGTTGGCGATGGATCAGAGCCTGACGCCGGGCGGCCGAACCGTCGGGACGTTTCGCGTCGCGCCGCATGCCTTGGGCGCGCCGGATCCGCCGCCGCCGCCCGGCTCGACCCGCTTCCTGATCGATTTTTCCGGCGGCGACTTGTCCTATTATATGAGCGACCCGTCGATGGTCGAGACGATCGCGACGGCCTCGGCTGGCCGGATCCTGCGCACGTTCCTGACCCCCAACACCCATATCCGCGGCTTCCGCGCCGGCATCGACGTCGCGGTCGATCCGGGCCAGAGCGCGGACCTGCGGGTCTTCCTGCGCGCGGGCGCCAAGGCGCTGACCGAGACCTGGACCTTCCCCTGGCTGGC
>JBAUXQ010000794.1:0-2582 GCA_049584355.1 Roseiarcus sp.
TCGAACGTCTACTCGATCGTCTCGATCTCGTTCTGAAGCTGATTGAACAAGTTCATGTCCGTGTGGTTCCGCGCACGTGTCGGCGCAATGGGAGGGCGGATCAAGAAAATCTTGATAGTGGCCCTGGCGCGCAAGCTGCTCGTCGCCTTGTGGCGCTACGTGAAGGATGGCGTCATTCCCGACGGAGCAAGAATGAAAGTGGCGTAAGACCAGCTTTCACCTCTGCCCCAAGTGGGGTCGACGGTTGGCGGTCGCCGCAGAAACCCGAGGGCCCATCAGGGCGCCGAACTGAAGATTGGACCCGCCGCAAGGAACTCCTCTTCCCGGATGCTGGGATCGTGGTTAGGGATCACAAGATCCGACCGGATACGAGGTTGGCAGGGAGTTCACCCTGTCTGACAAATCGGAGTTCACCGCGACCAACAATTGGCGGTTGACTTCCGGGCCCTCATACGAGGGTTTCGGGCGCCGGCCTTTGCGACGGTTGGGCGTGCGCCGGGGCCGGCGCTTGAAAGCCTCCCAAGGAGGAAACCGCGAGGAGGTTGGGGGACTGTTTGGCGAGCGCGCCTATGGGGATTTGAGGATCGCGGACGGCTGGCGAGCGAGGCGTGGGCGATCGGCGACGCTCGGTGTTTTCAGCGGAAGCGCCGATGGTTGGGGTTTTCGATGGCGACGATGCGCGGGAGCGAGGCGTTGGCCTCGGTCGCAGGAGGACTTGCGACCTCGCGCGGGCGTCGCGCTCGTGTTCCGGCGCGCGGCTGGAGGCGGGGGCGATCGACGGTGCGCGGCGGGATGCGGGGCGACGGTCATGAGCTGTCGATCCTGATCCGGCTCGGCGACGGCGAACGCCAAGGACGCGGCCCTTCGAACGTCTCGACGATGATCATCCGGCCGCCGCAGCAGGGGCAGCGCCGCGCAGGCGAGACGTCTTCCGCCCGACTGTCGGCCTCGCGCGAAGGCTGGGGCGCATTCTCTGCCGCGGCGAGCAGTTGTCGGGCGCGCTCGATGTTGTCCGCCCGCACCGCGCCGGCGAACAGGCCGTAGTGGCGGATGCGGTGGAAGCCGCTCGGCAGCACGTGGAGGAGGAAGCGGCGGATGAACTCGTGGGCCGCGAGCGTCATGGTCCTGAGCCGGTCGCGGCCTTCGGCCCGATAGTCCTTCCACTTGAAGGTGACGCCCTTGTCGTCGAGCGCGATGAGCCTGGAGTTCGAGATCGCGACGCGGTGGGTGTAGCGGGCGAGATAGGCGAGGACGGCCTGCGGCCCGGCGAACGGCCTCTTGGCGTAGACCACCCACTCGGCGCGGCGCAGCGGCGCGAGCGTGGCGTCGAAGGCGCTCTTCTCGCCGAGGGGCGCGAGGTCGCCGAGGAAGACGAGGCGGCCGGCCGCATGCAGGGCTGTGAGCCCTTCGAGGAAGAGCCGGCGGAAGAGACGCGACAGCACCCGCACGGGCAGGAAGAAGCCGGGCTTGCAGGCGATCCAGCGAGAACCGTCCGGCGACAGGCCGCCGCCGGGAACGATGACGTGGACATGCGGGTGGTGGGTCAGCGCCGAGCCCCAGGTGTGCAGTACGGCGGTCAGGCCGATGCGCGCGCCCAGATGCTTCGGGTCGGCGGCGATCGTGGTCAACGTCTCCGCGGCGGTCCTGAACAGGAGGTCGTAGACGGCCGCCTTGTTCTGGGACGCGACGGCGCCGATCGAAGCCGGCAGGGTGCAGACGACGTGATAATATGGAACCGGCAGGAGCTCGGCCTCGCGGTCTTCGAGCCATCGCCGCGCGGCGGCCGCCTGGCACTTCGGGCAGTGGCGATTCCGGCAGGAGTTGTATGCGACGCGCTCGTGCGCGCAGTCCTCGCAGCGCTCGACGTGGCCGCCGAGCGCAGCTGTGCGACAGGTCTCGATCGCCGACATGACCTTCAGCTGGGCGAGGCTCACGTGCCCGGCGTTGGCCTTTCGCCACGCCGCCCCGTGGACGTGAAAGACGTCGGCGACCTCGAGGCGAGGCCGCGCCACGCGGCTGTGGTCAGGCGGGCGGCATTTTCTTCGTCAGCTTGATGTCCAGCCGGTCCAGCGGACTCTTGATGTCGCGGACCGTGTTGACGGCGACGCGGGTGTAGAGCGCGGTCGTCTCCAGTTTGGCGTGCCCGAGCGGACACGCGTCTTAATGCACCTTCTGTGAGCTCATTGAAAATCAAAGGCCCGCTGATTGGGATTTGGTGTTAGCGGACGCTCTGATCGCTTGCGCCCGGTCAATCCGGCCAGGTCTGCTGTCCTGATTGCCCAGGGAGCGCCTGGGCACACCTGCCGGCCCTTGATTTCGCCACGGCGAAGCATGCGCAGCGCCGTCATATTGCATACGCCGACCAATTTCGCTGCGGCCTCGAGCGTGATCTCGCCACGCTCGGCCCATTCGCCGTTGCGGTAGCCGGCGATCTCATGGTGATTGCGGAAGCCGTACACGCGCCCCTGCGTCCAGGCGTTGCCGTATCCGGTCGCGACGCCGACGCGATTGAGCAGGCGCGCAATCTGGCGATCCGGCATCAGTCGGGCCAGCTCACGCATGAGCGCGATCGTATCGTCCGG
>JBAUXQ010000795.1:0-3117 GCA_049584355.1 Roseiarcus sp.
CGATGGGCCGCAACACCCTGGGCCGGCCGCTGTTTGTCGTATTCACGTTGCGGCGAATTGGCGGAGGTCTGGTCATTCGCCCAATCAGCGCCCGCTACGGCCACGAGAAGGAAGCAACGCGATGGCCAGCAAATTGAAACCGTTTCCCACGTTCGCCAGCGACGCGGAAGCCGAGCGGTTCGTGGAAACCGCGGACCTGAGCCAATATGACCTGATGGCAGGGGCGCTCCCGCGCGACATATGGTTTGCACGGGCGGAGGAGCTCTACAAGGACGCGCGGATCACTCTGCGCCTGCCCCAGGCGGTCGTCGATGCGTACAAGGCTAAGGCCGCCGCCCGCCGCATGCCTTATCAGCGGCTGATGAGGCTGCAGCTGCAAAAGGCGCTGGAGGCTTTGTGACTCCGCGGCGCGGGCGTTATCACAAGCACGGCAAAAGTCGACGTGTTCGTAGACAGCGAACTGATCGCCTCGCGTAGAACCCCTGACGCCGCCACCTAGCGATCCATACTCTGATCCAACCGACAGCGAGCGGCTTTTTGGCGGCTGTTGCCGGCGATCAGGCGGCGAGCGAGACGCCTTTCGCGCCGCGCGATAGCCGGCGAAGCCGAGGCCCGCAAAGCCAAGGAGCATCATCGCCCAGGTTGAGGATTCAGGGACGTTGGCCAACGCCACGCCCCCGTAGGAGACAGTTGCTTCGCCATTAGGACCGTCTTCCACGTTAACGGACCAAGAAACGCCAGGTATTATGAAATCGTTGTAACCAAGAGCGTAGAAGTATCCGGTTCCGCCGGGCGCAATCG
Organism: Roseiarcus sp.; assembly: GCA_049584355.1. Classification (GTDB taxonomy): domain Bacteria; phylum Pseudomonadota; class Alphaproteobacteria; order Rhizobiales; family Beijerinckiaceae; genus Roseiarcus. Next base: position 802 of record JBAUXQ010000795.1, read on the forward strand.
CGGAATTGTAGTCATCATCGGTCCAGCCGGAAAAGTCGAAGTCAAAGCCTGGCGGCGCCAATATGTCAATGACAACTCCTAACGCCTCGAATTGGTAGATCTTATTCGCGCCACCCAGATCGTTCGTCACCGAGAAAACATAGAACACTTGTTGGGGGCCACCATAACAACATGGGAGGGACTCCTTCAGGGTCACATAAACGGGCGGCTCTGCACGGGTGGCGGTGCTGCCGGCCAGGGCAATCCCGGCCACCGCAGCGCCTAGCACTGCTTTTGCCAATTTCATTTGCGTTCCTCGCAGGCGAACTGAACGATTTATTTTCAAACGACCACGGTATTAAGCGGATTTGTGACGGTCAAGCATTCCGCGCTCTTCTTGCGAATGTTCGTGAACGGCGCGCCGCCAAACTGCGGAGGTGCGGGCATTCCCCAACGCGCCATGACAAGCTCGCGCTCACCTTGTGGCCCGCGTCGCATGATCGGCGCCATCTGATCGGGGACGATCGCGGGGAACAGCGCCAGATTCCCCGTTCGATCACGGGGCGCGAAACCAATCGCGGACTGCGGCTTGGCCTTTGGTCAGGCTGTCGGAACACTATCCGCTTTCGGGTGTTTACTCCCCGACAGCGTGGACAATCGGCCCTGTGCGGAGAGGATCGATGATGCTTACCTCAGCTTTATGGGTTGGCGGGGAAATATTCCTCGGCGTTTCACTCACGATGTTCGTGGGCGCCATGATCGCAATCTTCGGCGATCGAATAAGGATGGGGAGCCATAGGCAGTCGGGCCATGTGGGCGCGCCGCGGAGCTTGCCGAACACTGGCGCATTCCGGCTACCCACCCTCGATCCGCCGCAGCTTGGAATTTCACGGATCGTCGAGCGGGCGCGGTTGGTCCGCGCCGAGGGCGCGCTGGCTCCGCGTCTCGGCCCGGCAATGGCCGATGACTTCAGCCGAAAAGGGCTTGCCCGAGCCGGCATAGGGCGGAGGGCGGCGTGAGTACCGCGGCTCGCCGGCGACGGGTGCTGGCATGAGCGGCGCGGAGCGCATGCTATTGAGCGTCGGCGTAATGTCCGCCACGTTCACGTTGATGATCGTCGCGGGTATTGGCGCGACCATCATGCTCGGATTCCTTGCATAGCGGCTTCTCACGTTTCGCTCCTCAGCGGCTCGCTTCGGCGGGCCGTTTTCGTTTACAAGCGGAGGCAAGTTCGGTCGCAAGTCCTTGCGCAAGTTAGCGCAAGTACGGTTGTCAGTCCGCCCTTGCGCGGGCGCGACCAGCTCTCGAAATCTTCTGATCTCGGACTCGGCGCGAGGGGGCATTGTTTGATGTTGACATGTGGCGCACATGCGTCCATGCTACAAGCATGGGAACGATGATCCAGATTCGCAACGTTCCGGAGGCCCTGCATCGCCGGCTCAAATCGCGCGCAGCGCTGGCGGGCATGTCGCTGTCGGACTATTTGCTCAGCGAGATTCGCCAGGTCGCCGAGCGGCCGACCATTGACGAATTGCGAGCGCGCCTGCGCAGCCGGGCCGAGACGGCTCCTGTGCGGTCGCCGGCCGAAGCCGTTCGCGCCGAACGTGACCGGGCGTGATCGTCGTTGACGCTTCTGCCGTGCTGGAAGTCCTTCTACGGACATCCGCGGCGACGGCTGTCGAAGATCGGCTGTTCGCCGGAAGCCGGACGCTGCACGCGCCGCATTTGCTGGATGTGGAAACCGCACAAGTGATTCGACGCTACGCCGCGAACGCCGAGATCGACGCCGAGCGCGGCCGCGCGGCGCTGGCGGATCTCGCGGACTTTCCCCTCCGGCGATATCCGCACGATTTCCTTTTGCCGCGCATCTGGGATCTGCGGAACAATCTGACGGCCTACGACGCGGCTTATGTCGCGCTGGCCGAGGCGCTCGACGCGCCGCTTCTCACTCGCGACCGGCGCCTGGCTGCGAGCGCCGGTCATCATGCGCGGATCGAATTGGCGTAAGTTCGTCCAAGGTGCGGAAATCAAGAGCAGGCGAGGACAATGCCCCATAGCGTCGATCGCTTTCTGACCACCCACACCGGGAGCCTGCCGCGTCCGGACGATCTCATCGCGATGATGTACGCCAAGGAGGAGGGCAGGGCGGTCGATCGCGAGGCTTTGGCTCGGCGCATCGGCAGCGCGGTCGGCGAAGTGGTGGCGAAGCAGCGGAAGGCGGGGCTCGACATCGTCAATGACGGAGAAATGTCGAAGCCGAGCTACGCGACCTATGTGAAGGACCGGCTCAGCGGCTTTGGCGGGACCAGCAACACATTCGTCTACCAGGACCTGGTC
>JBAUXQ010000796.1:0-2676 GCA_049584355.1 Roseiarcus sp.
CCGGACGAGTGGGCGAAGAAGAGCATTCTCAACATCGCCGGCTCGGGCAAATTCTCCAGCGACCGCACGATCCAGCAATACGCCGACGAGATTTGGGGCGCGACGCCGCATCCAGTCGCATGAGAGCCGCGTCTCTTGGGCGCAGCTTGTAGGGCGGGGTCGCTGACCCGCCGAGGCCGGCTCAGCGAGCCGGCCCCACAGTTTCAGTCGGCGCGCATTTCAGAGGGCGCGCCGAACTGGGATCGATCAGCTCTTGGGCGCGGCCGGCGCCATGCGCATCTGGCGCATGTGTTCCGCGCCCGCCCTCGCCCTCTCCTTGTGCGTGTTGGCGTTGTGGCGCAAATGCCTGCTGTGCGACCCGCCTCCGCCGGCGTGGGCTGAGTTGGGCGTCGCGGGAGCGGCCTGGGCCACTTGCATGGGCTGTGCCGCGCCGTCGGTTTGAGCTATGGCGGCTAGCGGCGAAAGGGCGATCAGCGCGCCGAGGCCGACCGCAACAGACGTGTTCACCATTGAAATCCTCCCCAACCGATCTGCAGGTCTGTTCCTTACGGAAGGCCTGCAGAATGCGCGAGCCGGAATGAACTGTCCATGGGGGCCTTTGCGCGTTTTTCTCCCTTTGAGCATGTCGCATTCAAGTGGAAACGCCATTGCGAGGAGACATAGGGCGTCGAAAGACGCCCGTCCTTCGACGGGCTATGGCGACGAAGCAAGGCCTAATCGGAAGGTTGGCGAAAACTGTGCAAAGTGACGCGTTGCGTTCGGCATGCGATATACGGGACCGCGATGGGTCAAAACGTGGCAGATGGAGAAGGCGCCGGAGCGATTGCGACGACGAAGGTTGGTCGCAACGACCCTTGCCCGTGCGGCAGCGGCCGAAAATTCAAGCACTGCTGCGACGGCAAGAATCCACGCGCCGATTTCCCTGCCGGGCTGGCTGAGGAGTCCCCCGGCCGCCGGGGGCGCAGGTTGCGGACGCTATCCCTGGCGGGGAGGAGGCACTTTGAGGCCGGAAACTGGTCCGAGGCGAATTCAATTTACCGGGAAATCGTAGCGCTTTGTCCCGACAGCGGGCCGGCGTACTGCGATCTCGGCATCACCTTTGTGCGGCTTGGCCGCATGACCGAGGCGGTGGCCGCTCTGCAGCGCGCGGTGGAGCTGCGGCCTGGCCAATTCAATGCGCTGGTGAATCTCGCCTATGCCCTGGAGTTCGAGGGGCGTCAAGCGGAAGCCGTGTCCGCTTACCGCAAAGCGAGCCGAAGGGCGGATAACGACATTGAACGATCTGAATATTCCGCCAAAGCCCTAGCGATGGAGGACAAACTGGAAGAGGCGGAGACGCAACTTCGTCGTCTGCTGGCTATCGCGCCAAAGCGCTCTTCAGCACGGTCCCTCCTCGGGCGGGTGCTGTCGCAACGTGGAATGATCGAGGAGGCCGCGCAGCAACTGGCCAAGGCGGTCGAGGATGAACCGAGCGCGTTGCAGCAAATGACTACGGTGAAGCGGATGACCGAGGCAGATCGCCCGCTGCTGGATCGCATGCGCATTCTCGCGGAGCGGCCCGGCCTCGACATGATGTCGCGCACCTTCGTTCACTTCGGCCTGGGCAAGGCTTTTGAAGACCTCGGCGATTATGCGGAAGCCATGCGGCACTACGAGGAGGGAAACAGGCTGAGGGCGATGTCGGCCCGCCTGGATCGGCCGGCTTGGGTTGCGCGCTACGATAAGATCATGACGCGGTTTACCGCAGACTCGCTGGCGCACGTCCGCCAATCGCTGCCGAAGCCGGCGACCTCGGGAGACCTACCGGTGTTCATCGTCGGCGTCCCCCGGTCCGGCAGCACGCTAGTCGAGCAGATTCTGTCCTCCCACCCCGCCGTGGCGGCCGGCGGCGAGCTCTCCTTCTGGCAAGATCGCTTCAAGGACTGGCAGCCGACCAGCTTCGGCTCCATCGAAGCCGGGGCGCTGGAGAAGGCCGCCTCAGAGTTTCACACTCGGCTGCGCGCAATCGGGCCTCGGGCGCTGCGAGTGACCGACAAATCGCTCTTCAACTTCGAGCTGCTCTGGCTGCTGAGGCTCGTTCACCCGGAGGCGCGGATCATTCATTGCCGCCGAAGCCCGATCGATAACTGCCTCGCGGTCTTCTTTACCAACTTCTCCCGACGTCATGACTACGCCTGGGATCGCGGCGATCTGGTGTTCTTCTACCGCCAGTACGAGCGTCTGATGGAGCACTGGCGCCGCCTGCTGTCGGCCGACCGTTTCACCGAAGTGGACTACGAGACGTTGATTGCGCAGCCGGAGGCTGAGACGCGCCGGCTGGTGGACTTCTGCGGGCTGGAGTGGGACGAGGCCTGCCTGGCTCCTGAGCGCAACCGGCGGGCGGTAAAGACGGCGAGTCTCTGGCAGGTTCGCCAGCCGATTTACAAGACGTCCGTCGAGCGCTGGCGTCGCTTCGAACCGTGGCTTGGGGAGCTACGGGAACTGCTGACGGAGGCGGAAGCTCGCGCCGTATGAGCCGGGAACGGCCTTGCGCGGCGACACGGCAAGGCGCCGACGGTTGTCGCAGGGTTAAGTCCAGTCGAAGTATCGTCGGGCGCAAAAAAAGAGGCCGCCGGAAGCGGCCTCTTCCTTAATCTTGCAACGGCTCAGACGATCGCGATGCGGGCGCGGCGGGTG
>JBAUXQ010000797.1:0-2411 GCA_049584355.1 Roseiarcus sp.
TATTCCAGCCGATAGCGCAATTCTGTCGGGAAGCTCATCACTCGGCCAGCCAATCGGCGCGTGGGCCGAAGGCGCCTGATTGCGCAGAGGTCGCGGCCCTGTCAAGGCGGGCGGCCAAACGCCGCGGCGGGGAACCGGGCTTCCTTCGCCCGCGCCATTTCTCCATAATGGCGCCCTTGAGCGAAAAGCGTCTTGGAGCTGAGCGCAATGGATAGAGCCGGGGTCGGCGAAATGGCGGAGGCGTTGGCGACGCCCGCGCCTGATCAGGAATTCGGAACGGTGCTCGATCACGCGACCGGCGCGATCCTCAACGCGCAATCGTTCGAGGCGCCTTATCCGCTCATTCTCTTCCGCGACTTTTTCCCGGCCGAATTGTATCGGCGTCTGCTGAAGAACTTTCCCGCGAACGACCGGTTCGTCCAACTGAACGGTGAGGGGACGCGAAGACAGTACAATCTCTATGACGAACGGGCCGATCCCGGGTCGGAAGAGGGCCGCGCGGCCTGGAGCATTGTGAGGCGGGTTCTGTCGTCGCCGGAGATCGCATCGGCGCTCCGGACAAAACTAGACCCCGGATTTCGGATTCGCGCCAAAGGCAGCCGCGAGGGCTGGCCGATCCCGATGTTTCCGCGGCCGGTGGTCTATGCCGACCTCGACGGCTATGCGATCAAGCCCCACCCCGACACCCGCCGGAAGGTGCTGACGATGCAGATCTACCTGCCGGCGGACGACACACAGCGCGACCTCGGCACGACGATCTACAAGATTTCGCCGATGGGCGTCTTCGCCTGGAAGTCCTATGGCCTCACCAAGGACAAGACCTTGCCGTTCCTCCCGAACACCGGCTACGCGTTCGTCGTCATCCATCCGGCCTATTCGCTGTTGAAATCGAGCTGGCACGGGCGGGAGGCGATCTCGGTTCCGGTCGAAAAGCCGCGCCTGTCGATCCTCAACACCTACTACCGCGAGCCTGAGAAGGCCGACGCCTGAACAGCGGCGCCCGCCATTAAGCGACGTTCATGCGCCGGCCGATATTGTGCTAAAGCGTCACGCGATACTTATCCGCCACTGACGTCTTCGGGGAGGACCAATGAGCGAGCACACCAAATATTTGCTGGGCGAGGGCAAGATTCCGCACGCCTGGTACAACATTGTCGCCGACCTGCCGTCTCCGCCGCCGCCGGTGTTGCACCCGGGAACCGGCAAACCTGTCGGGCCGGCCGATCTCGCGCCGCTCTTTCCGATGGCGCTTATCGGCCAGGAGGTGAGCGCCGAACGGCAGGTCGAAATCCCGACGCCGGTTCGCGATATCTACCGTCTGTGGCGCCCGACGCCGCTCTATCGCGCCCGGCGGCTCGAGAAGGCGCTCGGAACGACGGCCCGCATCTTCTACAAATATGAAGGCGTCAGTCCCGCCGGGAGCCACAAGCCCAATACCGCGGTGGCCCAGGCTTTTTACAATAAGGAAGAGGGCGTCGCCAAGCTTTCGACCGAAACCGGGGCAGGGCAGTGGGGCTCCTCGCTCGCCTTCGCTGGGGCGCTGTTCGGGCTCGAAGTCAAGGTCTACATGGTCAAGGTCTCTTATAATCAGAAGCCCTACCGGCGGGCGCTGATGGAGACCTATGGCGCGAAATGCGTCGCGAGCCCGAGCGATGAGACCGATTCCGGGAAAGCGATCCTGAAAAAGCATCCCGATTCTCCCGGAAGCCTGGGAATTGCGATTTCAGAAGCGGTCGAAGTCGCGGCCAAGAACGCCGACACCAAATATGCTCTCGGCAGCGTGCTCAACCACGTGCTGATGCATCAGACCGTCATCGGCCTCGAGGCGATCGAGCAGATGGAGGAGGCCGACGCCTATCCCGATGTCGTCATCGGCTGCGCCGGCGGCGGCTCAAACTTCGCCGGCATCGCTTTCCCGTTCATCGGCAAGGCGTTGCGCGAGAAGAAGAGCGTGCGGGCGATCGCGGTCGAGCCGGCGGCATGCCCGTCGCTGACGCGCGGCAAATACGCCTTCGATTTCGGCGACACCGGACATCTGACCCCGCTGGTCAAGATGCATACGCTCGGCTCCGAGTTCATACCCCCTGGCTTCCACGCCGGGGGCTTGCGCTATCACGGCATGGCCCCCTTGGTCAGCCACTTGAAGGAGCTCGGGCTGATCGAAGCCAGGGCCTATCACCAGAACCCGTGCTTCGAGGCTGGCGTTCAGTTCGCCCGCCACGAGGGCATTGTGCCGGCGCCGGAAACGACCCACGCGATCCGGGCGGCGATCGACGAGGCGCTCAAGGCGAAGGAAGAGGGCAAGTCGCCGACGATCCTGTTCAATCTCAGCGGCCACGGGCATTTCGACATGCAGGCGTACAGCGACTATTTCTCCGGCAAGCTCGAGGATCAGGATTACGATCCGAAGG
>JBAUXQ010000798.1:0-12824 GCA_049584355.1 Roseiarcus sp.
GCTCACCTCGAGGTACTGGTTCTCCGAAACCAAAAAGGAAACGGCGATCGACTGGCGCCCGGAGGTCCACGATTCGGATGGCCTGGCGATGTGGTCCGGCTATGGCGAGCGACTGTGGCGGCCGCTCAACAATCCGCCGCGGATCATGGTCTCGGCCTTTCTCGATAACAATCCACGCGGTTTCGGCCTCCTTCAGCGCGACCGGGTGTTCGACCATTATCTCGACGGCGTCTTCTATGACAGGCGCCCGAGCCTGTGGGTTGAGCCGTTGCCGGGCCCGAGCGGCGGGGGCTGGGGCAAGGGGTCGATCCAGTTGTGCGAAATACCGACCGACGACGAGATCCACGACAACGTGGTCGCGATGTGGGTGCCGGCCGAGCCGGTCCCGGCTGGCGCTGAGGTCAATCTCAACTACCGGCTCCACTGGCTCGCCAACGAGCCCTATCCAAGCAAGCTTGCGGTCGTATGGGCGACCCGCCTCGGGCGGGGCGGCCAGCCGGGTCAGCCGCGTCCCAAGGGGGTGAGGAAGTTCATGGTCGAGTTCCTCGGCGGCCCGCTGGTCGAGCTCCCGTTCGGCGTCAAGCCCGACCTCGTCGTGTCGACCTCGCGCGGAACCTTCGGCCCCTACCAACTGATCGAGGCGGTTCCCGACGGCGTCGCCGGCCACTGGCGGGCGCAATTCGACCTCATCGTCACCGGGACCGACCCGGTCGAACTCCGCGCGTTCCTAAAATCGGGCGGCGAGACCGTGACCGAGACCTGGATGTTCCAGTACCACCCGTTCTGAGCAGGTCGAGCCGCGGCCCCCGGTCAGGCGGCTCTCGGCAGATAGGCAAGTTGGGCGTGACGCTCGCAATAAGGCCCGCGCGCGGACTCGCCACAGTAGCGGAATGTCTTCAGATCGCGTGGGTTTCCGGTCGGCCAGCGGCATGCGCCGTCGGTGAGGTCGACGACCGTGATTTTGCCGTCGATCGGCTCCTGATCGGCAAAATAGGCTGAGAAGGGCGCGCTGCCGTCCAAGACGGCGGCTCGCGCAAAGGCAGCAGTATTCTTGTTCATTTCATGCTCTGAAATTGAGGAAGCAACCTGCGCCAAGCGCGTCTGGTCACGGAAGAAGGCAGATAGCGATGAAAAACGGGACTTCCAAGGGCGTTCGGCGGGCATTTTCTCGCTAGGGGCGCGTTTTTTCTCGGCGAAGCCCAATTTTCGCTTCCCGCGCCCGGTGCAACCTCCTGAGGCTCAGAATCAATCAGGGTGGCTGCTTTTGAACCGAAGCGAATGTCATCCGCTCCATGGCGGAGGTCTTCTATGCGCAAATATATCCGCCGTTCCCGCCGGGCGTGCTGGACGGGTTAATTCGAGCGCGACGGTCAGAACGGGCCTCGAACCTTATCTGATTGGGTTAGCATCTTCTTTGCAATTTTACGCTATGTTAGCGGAATATCGGCTGACTCCAGGCGTTTCTCTTCGGCCGGACGCGCCAGCCGGAATCGGAGGCAAAGGGCTTGAGGACGTTCATTCTTGGTCTCGCTGCGTTTGTCCTTGTCGCGCTTGGGCTGAAGGTCGGCGTCGGGATGTTGGACGTGGCCGCGCACAGTCCTTCCGAGCTTGACGGTCTCAGGCCGAGCTTCGACGACACGCTGCTCCATCTCCTGCCACTCCACGTGACCGGACTCATCCAGAAGGTTGTCGACCGCCCGATCGGCTCAACCGAGACCGCCGCCGTCCTCGGCTGCATCCTGTTCGAGGCGGCTGTGGTCGGCCTGGTGTTCGAGCTTGCCCTCGGGGACCTGAGCCTTGGACTGGTCTTGAACGGCCTCGTCGCGCTCACCGGCGTGTGGGTCGTCATATTGCACTACGATCTCGGATTCGGCGCCGATGCGTTCGATGATCTCAAAGCGCTGGTCGAGCGCGCGCTCGTCGGCTCTGTCGCGGCGCCGGCGACGCTCATCCTCCTCAAGGCCTTGGCCGCCTCCGACGCCGCCACCTTCCTCGCGGGGGGCGACACACGGACGGGCGACACAATGAGAGGCTTCTTTGCCCGGGTCGAGCAGCTGGCCAGCGCGGCCCCCCACCGACGGCCGACTGGCCCCAGCGCCGAACGCATCCGCGACGCCATCAACAGGCGCAAATTCTCCTAGCTAGTCGCGAGGATCGGCGTCAGGGTCAGGCTCGACCGGCGAGGATAGAACGGCGCGTAAACATGCGCAACGGCCGGCGATGGGAACACATCGAGGCCCAGGTTGGCCTCCCGCGGATTGCTGGCGCCGGTGCGGTCGTGGAACACAAAGCCGTCGCCGTTCGAGGAAAACACGAAGGGGATGTCGAGCGTGGTGGCGTAGTCGAGCGCCGGCTGGATCCCGTCAGGTGTTCTGCAATTCCAACACAGGCTTTACCGCGGCTTTCCAGGACGATCGCGCTTCAAGGCGGTCGATCCAGGTTGAAACGTACGGCACATGTTCAAGGGATATGTTCGAACCTTTCCGATAGACGAATGTGGTCGCAATGGCGAAGTCGGCAATGCTCAGTTCACCCGCCACCCATTCCTTGTCGGACAGGTTTTCATCGAGAACCGCCAGGAATTGCGCGATGTCCTTGAGCGGACCCTCCAGCGCCTTTTCGTCCGGTTCGCCCATACCGAACTTGGACTTGAGAAGTCGCTCGAACGCAACGCGCTGCATCGCCGGACCCAGATGGATAGCCTGCCAGTAGGACCATTGGTCCACGATGGCGCGTTTTCTTTTATCCTCCGGATAAAGCCCCTGTTCCGGTTTCAGGCTTGCAAGATAGGCGTTGATCGCCCGGCTCTCCCAAAGCACAAAATCGCCATCGACCAAAACCGGTACCTTGCCGTTGGCGTTCAATGCCAGAAAGGCTTCGGACCTATTTTCGCCTTTCCTCAGATCAACCTCCACTATTTCGAGCGTTATGCCTAGCTCGTGCGCAACCGCGCGAACCCGCAATGCATTGGGCGAAAGATTGGAATTATAGAGGAGCATGGACGCGTTCCTTTGGTCGCATACTGATAAAATCGAGCGATCTTGCCGCGCCTAGGCGCGGCGTGTTGAGGCAAAAGGTCCAAGGCGTGTCGATGCGCCCGATAGAACGAGACCAGCATCATGTAGCTCCGGAGGGGCCGCCACCTGGCCCTGATCCCGTTCTCGCGCGCGCCGCTTCGGCGTTAAAAGCTTCGCTTGCCGTTGGCAAGCTCTACCAATCGACGCACCGGCTTGCCGAAGCGGACGCCGTGCTCGCGGCCGCGCTCGAAGGCTTTCTCCTACGCTCGAGATGCCCTGAGATCGCCGAGGCGCAGGCGCTGGTCGAGCGTTTGGCGCAGTGCTTCGGACTGTGAAGGCTACTTCGTGCTCGCAATGGAATCGAACGGCGGCTTTGGGGCGAACTCCGGTCCTTCCCGAGGCGACCCCAGTAGGCCCGCTCTCCGCCCAATTGAGGCGTCCAACGCGGCGATCCGCAACGGGTGCTTTACGTCGACTCCGGACCCTGCCGCCGATTTGTACCCTGTCTGCTTTCCGCCCAAAGCGATTACCGTTAGGCCCGATATCCGGCACGCGGTTACGGCGCCCTCACGCCCCGACCTTCCCTCTCAGCCAGAACGCATAGAGGGCGGCCGCGGCGAGCGCGGCGGCGCTCATAATGGCGCCGAGCGCGAGCGGGGAAGCGTCGTGGTAGAGCGCCGCGGCGGCGACGCCGCCGAGCGCGCCAAACAGCATCTGTGTCGTGGTCACGACGGCGGAAGCGAGACCGGCGATCTCAGGCAGCGGATGGATCGCCTCGTGGACGGCGTTGGGAAACACGAGACCAAACGCGGAAATGAAAATCATCACCAGGCCGGCGACGATGAGGGCCGAGCCCGCGCCGGCGAGGCTGACCGCAAGCAGCATCAGCGCAGCAGCGCACTCGATCATGAGCGCCACGTCGACCACCGCCCTCGGCCTGACATGGCGGTTGAGCAGCCAGGCGTTGATCGTCGAGCCGACGATCACGCCCGACGCTGTGATTGCGAACAGCCCCGCAAATCCGGTCTTCGACACGCCGTAGCCTTGCATGAACAGGAGCGGCGACACATTGACGTAGGCAAAGAGGCCAGCGAACAGGAGGCCGCCCAGCAGCGAAAATCCCGCGCATGCGGGGTTGGTGAGCGCCCGCCGGTACCCCGCGAACACCGCCGAAGGCTTCAGGCTCTGGCGGTTCTCGGGCGCATGCGACTCCTCGAACAGGAAGAGCGCGATGAGCGTCACGAGCGCGGCGACTGCGGTGAGGATGGCGAAAATCAGGCGCCATGAGCCGAACGCAAGAATCGCCGCGCCGAGCGTTGGGGCGATCAGCGGCCCGACGCTGAACACGATCGAGACCGCGGAGAGTTGCAGGCGAGCCTCCCGGCCCTCGAACAAGTCGCGGATGATCGCCCTCGGCAGGATGCCGACCGCGCCGGCGCTCGCCCCCTGCACGAGACGAAAAGCGAGCAGCGCGTCGATCGAAGGCGCAAGCGCCGCGCCTGCGGAAGTGAGTGTGAACACAATGAGACCCACGGCCATGATCGCCTTGCGGCCGAACCGATCGGCGAGCGGCCCGCCGACGATCGGCGCCGTTGAGAAGCCGGCGATGAAAATCGCGATCACCGCCGCCGCCTTGGTCTGTGGCGCATGAAGATCGGCTTGGATCAACGCCAGGCTCGGCAGCGCCGTATCGATCGCGAGCGGCGGCAAGACGGTGAGCAGGGCAAGAAAGAAGGTGAACCCGAGCCCGTGGACGTTGAGGCCGGGTGTCCGGGTCGCAACGCGTGTCGGAGCGTTCAAAATCAGGTTCCCCGAAGCTCATTGAGCGCGTTGGCCGCGATGAAGCCGGCCCAAACCGCAAGCAGGCAGAGAACGACCGACAGGACGACGTTGGCGCCGGCGAGCAGATTTTCGCCGTCGCGGGCGAGGTTGAGCGTCTGCAGGCTGAAGGACGAGAAGGTCGTATAGCCGCCGCACAGGCCCGTCATCACGAACTGGCGCGCGTCGGAGCTGACGAAGACGCGTCCGTCCGGCGCGGTCAGGGAGGCGAAAAAGCCGATCACAAACGAGCCGGTGACGTTGACGATGAGCGTGCCGATGGGAAAGGTCTGGCCAATGTGCTGAGCCGCGAGGCCCGAGACGAAAAAGCGCGCCCCCCCGCCGAGCGCGCTGCCCAGCATCACCCAGAAGTAGGTCATTGATCGTCAAAGTCCGTCCGATGGCGCGTCGCCGACGTTAGAAGCCATCGCGCGCTCGAGCGCAAGCGCAGCCGCGAATGTGGACCTCAAGGTTCAGCGGCGCTCAATGGCGCGGTCTCGTCTTTTCGCCTGCCTCCGATGGCCCGGCTGACACTGGCCCGGCCGCCTCCTGCTGCTCGATGCGCGCAAGGATGGCGTCGGAAACAGCCATGCCGGCGAGCGCGCCGGCGCTTGCGAGTAATCCGGCCCAGAATGCCGCGCCGATGACCGCCCTCAAGCCGGGGGCCATCGGCAAGAGGAAGCCGATCATGATGCAGGCGAGACAGGTCAGGATCAGGAAGAGAGCCTTGGCGCCGACATTGACCGCGCCGCGGCTCGCTCGGGCCGTGCGCAGGCTCGCATACCAGAGAAGGACGAAGGCAGCGATTGCTGCGGCGATCTGAATGGACACTTCTCCTGTTTCTGTCTCGAGCCTGGCGTCGGGTCGCAGACCGATGCGCGGCGCCGGGGGCGCCCGCCGGCGCCAATGACGATCCCGAAGAAGAAAAGCCGGTTCAGGCGGCGGGCGCGGTCGCGCCAGGCGAGGCGTGCGCGCTCGCAGCCACGAGCTTGTCCTGCGTCTTGGTCTCAAAATCGCTGGCGTCGTGGCGCTCGTGCAACTGGCTCGAAGGCTCGCCGGAAGTGCGGTTGACCATGCGTCCGCGCTTCACGGCCGGACGGGCGGCGATCGCGTCGGCCCAGCGCAGGACGTTCTTGTATTCCTGTACGCTGAGAAACTCGGCCGCCCCATATTGCAAACCCTTCACCAGGCCGCCGTACCAGGGCCAGATCGCGATATCGGCGATCGTGAACTCACTGCCGGCCACATACTCGACCTCCGCAAGGCGCCGGTCGAGCACGTCGAGCAGGCGCTTCACCTCCATCGCGAACCGGTCGATGGCGTATTCGATCTTGATCGGCGCGTAGGCGTAGAAATGGCCGAACCCGCCGCCGAGATAAGGAGCGCTTCCCATCTGCCAGAAGAGCCACGAGAGGGCTTCGGCGCGCGCGCCCGCCTCGGTCGGCAGGAACGCTCCGAACTTCTCCGCGAGATACAAGAGGATCGCGCCCGATTCGAACACCCGGATCGGCCTTGGACCGCTGCGATCCACCATGGCCGGGATCTTGGAGTTGGGATTGATGGCGACAAAGCCGCTGCCGAACTGATCACCGCTGATCTTGATTAGCCAGGCGTCATATTCGGCGCCCTTATGGCCCAGCGCCAAGAGCTCCTCCAGCATGATCGTGACCTTCTGGCCGTTCGGCGTCGCCAGCGAATAAAGCTGGAGAGGATGGGGGCCGACCGGAAGCTCCGTCTCGTGCGTGGGGCCGGCGATCGGGCGGTTGACGTTCGCGAACTGGCCCCCGTTCGGCTTGTTCCAAGTCCAAACCTTAGGCGGGGTGTAATCGGACGGGTTGCTCATTCGCGAAGCTCCAGGTCTCAAGGCTACGGGCGGGCGCGCGGCCGCGACCGCGATGCGCCGTGTTCCTCAATTGGGGTTTGACTCGAGGACTGTCCAGTGTCCGCGGCTCAACCCGGCGCCCATCCAAGTTCGGGACCGAGCGGAACGATGCCGGCCGGGTTCAAGGCCTTGATCGAGTAATAGCCGCCCTTGATGTGGTCGAGGCTGAAGGTGTCGCGGAAGGCGGGAATCGCGATCAGGCGGGCGAGATAGGCGCTCAAATTTGCGTGATCGGCAACGCGCCTGAGGTTGCATTTGAACAGACCGTGATAGGCCGCGTCGAAGCGCGCGAGCGTCACAAACAGGCGAATGTCGGCTTCCGTCAGCCGGTCGCCCATCAGCCATGGGCCGCGCTCAAGCCTTCGCTCCAGCATAGCGAGGGTCGCGAACACCGCGACGAAGGCCTCCTCGTACGCGACCTGGGTCGTGGCGAATCCGGCGCGATAGACGCCGTTGTTGAGCGAGCCATAGACCTCGGCGTTGAGCGCGTCGATTGCCGCGCGCAGATCCGCGGGGCAGAGGTCGATTGAAGTGTCGGCGAGGGCGCCGAAGCCCGAGTTGAACATGCGCAGAAGGTCGGCGGACTCGTTATTGACGATCGTCCGGCGCTCCTTGTCCCACAAAGTCGGAACCGTCGCCCGGCCGGTGAAATGCGGATCGGCGAGGGTATAGATCTCGTGCAGATAAGTCGCCCCATTTACCGCGTCGCGGTCGGCGCCGGGATAGTCGCCGAACCGCCAGCCCTGGTCGGTCATCGCCGGCTCGACGATCGCGACGGAAACGACGTCCTCGAGTCGTTTGAGCCGGCGGGCGATCAAGATGCGCGTCGCCCACGGGCAGCCAAATGCAGCATAGAGATGATAGCGATCCGGTTCGGCGCGAAAGCCGCCCCCGCCGGTCGGCCCGGCGGCGCCGTCGGGCGTGACCCAATGGCGGAAGCTCGAGATCTGCCGGACGAAGCCGCCCTTGGCGTCGGTGGACTGGACCGGCCGCCAAGCCTCCGACCATTTGCCGTCGACGAGCATCGGCCGCACTCCTGAAAAGCGCCCGGTTCAACGCCGGATCGCGGCTTCGGTCAAGATCATCCGCCCGGGCGCGACACTAAAGCTCTTGCTAAACTGTTTGAGTCGCGTTACTAAGGTACATGCTTAACTATGCAGCTCCGCTCGACCGGGCATTCCAGGCGCTGGCCGACCCGACCCGCCGCGCGATGGTCGAGCGGCTGACCCAGGGTCCGGCGTCCATCAGCGAACTCAAGCGGCCGCTCAAGATGTCGCTGCCGGCGGTGATGCAGCACGTCGCCGTGCTCGAGACCTCCGGGCTCATCGTTTCGGAGAAGTCGGGACGGGTG
Source organism: Roseiarcus sp. (assembly GCA_049584355.1). GTDB lineage: Bacteria > Pseudomonadota > Alphaproteobacteria > Rhizobiales > Beijerinckiaceae > Roseiarcus. Next base: position 8,069 of record JBAUXQ010000798.1, read on the forward strand.
CGCACCTGCCGCATCAATCCTCCCGCCCTTGCCGAAGCCGAACGATGGATCACAGAGCGGCGCCTGGAGTGGGAGCGCCGTCTCGACCGGCTCGACGGATACCTCAAAACCCTGAACACCGAAGGAGAGAACAATGACCAAGATCGATGACGCGAGCCTCAAGCTCGAGACGGCCCCAGTGCGCGTGTCGCGCATGTTCGCGGCGCCGCGAGAGACGGTGTTCAAGGCCTGGAGCTCGGCCGACCACATCAAGCGGTGGTTCTGCCCGACGACCTATACGGTTCCCGAGGCCGTGGTGGAGATGCGCGTCGGCGGGCGGTTCGAGGTCTGCATGCGTTCCCCCGAGGGCGTCGACCATTGGACGAAGGGGACGTTCACCGAAGTCATCGCTCCCGAACGCCTGACGATCCACCATCATGTGATCGACCCATGCGGCGGCGGTCCGCTGTTCAGCGCCGCCACGGCCGTGAAGTTCATCGACAAGGGTCGGGACGGTACGCTGATGGAGGTGGTCCAGACCTATTCGGCCGCCGGCACGGCGCAGGCGGACCAGATGCTGAAGGGGGCGCCGGAGGGCTGGCGGCAGACGCTCGACAAGCTCGAAGCCGAGGTCGCGCGGATGCACGCTGGCGCTGTCCGCTCCGTCGTCCATGGCGCCTTTCATCTCGAGCGCGCCTATGACGCGACGGCCGAAGAGGTGTACCGGGCGCTGTCAGACGAGGCGGCCAAGAGCCGTTGGTTCTTCGGGCCGGAGGGATGGCGGCTGATCGAGCGGACAATGGATTTCCGGGTCGGCGGCCGCGAGCGGGTCAAGGGCGGCTTCGACGGCGGCGTGACCACGACCTTCGACGCCGTCTATCACGACATCGTTCCGCGCGAGCGGATCGTCTACACTTATGAGATGCACCTCGACGATCGCAAGATCTCGGTCTCGCTCGCCACCTTGCAGATCAAGCCTGAGGGCAGGGGACGAACGAGGCTTACCGTCGACGAACAAGGAGCGTTCCTCGACGGCTACGACGATGCCGGCGCGCGCGAACGCGGGACGAGCGAACTGCTCGACAAGATCGCCGCGTCGCTGTGTTCGTGACATGACGCGGAGGCGCTGGAGGAAAGCCAGCAGCAGAGAGGAGGTCGGTATGAACGCGTCCAATTGGTCCAGTGTGGATGCCGAATTGGCGGAAGTCGCCAGGCGGAGCTATCGCGCCTACGTCGACAAGGATCGGGCGGCTATGGAGCAGATCATCGCGGAGGATTTCCGTTTCACGAGCCCGCTCGACAATCGGCTCGATCGAAAGACGTATTTCGAGCGCTGCTGGCCGAACTGCCAATGGATCGCCGAATTCGAGTTCATCGGCGTCGTTCCCGACAACGACCGCGTTTACGTCACCTATGTCGGCCGTACGGACTCTGGCCGACGCTTCCAAAATACCGAGGTGCTCACCGTTCGCGGCGCGAAGATCGTCGAAGCCCAAGTCTATTTCGGCTGGTCACTACCGCATCCGGCGCCGCCTGGCGGATTCCTGCAGAATACGTGAGCGTCGGCCGCACGGGGTCCTTCAATCGGCCTCGCGGCGCCGGGGCGATGGATCTCGAAGCAAGATCGCGGCCGGCCTTACTCGTCGTTCGCGGCGTTGAGGTCGTCCCAGCCGAGATATTTGGCCTCGCTGCCCTTGCTGAGCCGAACGCCCGCGCCGCCGCCGTTCTTAGGAATGAAGGCGACGCCGGCCGATTCGAGCGCGGCGCGCATCTTGGCGACGGCTTCGGCCGGCACGCTGTCGGGCGCCCCAGTCTCGAACCGGTCAACGGTCGAAAGCGGCAGTCCTGCGGCGTCGGCGAGTTCCGCCTGCGACCAACCAATGAGAGCGCGCGCGGCTCTGACCTGGGCGGCTTCGATCATCGCCTTGAGGTCATTGCGCCTGCGCCGTCGCCGGCATCGCCGCGGCTGCAGGCCGCCCGGAATCGCGGATGCTGTCGCCGAGCGCCTTGCGCGCGAGCGCCGCCTCCCCGCCGCTGGTGGCGTGATAGAGCGAGAGCTGCTCGAATTCGTCCTCGCGCGGCGGCGCGATGGCGAGGTCAGTATAGGTCCAGCGGTCGGAAGCGTTCAGGACCTCCTTGAGGATCCGCCGTGTCCCCAAGAAGAATCGCGAATAGTGCCAAGCCTTGACCGCGATCCCGCCCCAGTAGCGCGGATAGAAGACGAGGGGCGATTCAAGCGGCAAACTGTGGCGGCGATCGCGGCGGTATTTAAGCCGGAAAGCGCCGCCTTCGAGAGGATGCACTCCCTCCTGCTCGATCATGAGCTTGAACCACATCATCGTGCTCGTGATCTGCTTCGGCCGGCCGTTCGGGATCTGGGCCGCGCGCTTGAGGATCGTGCGGATGTGCTCGGGCGTATAATATGTGGCCCAGGCCGCGCGATAGGCGTCCTCCCACTCCTGGTCGGTCATCTTCGAATGATGCGCGACGCGATGATCGAGGTCGTATTTATTGATGTCGGGGTCCATCCAGACGCCCTTCTTCAACAGAGTCTTGTGGTCCTCCGAGCCGGGCAGCGGCGTTAAGAAGAAGAACTCGAGAATATCGAGCGGCAGTTCGCGCTTGATGATTTCGATGTCGCGCAGGATCGATTCCTTTGTATCCGCCGGGAAGCCGAGGATGTAGCCGGCGAAGGTGAGCGCGCCATGGGCGCGCCACTTCTGCAGCATGACGCGATATTCGGTGATCTTGTTCTGCCGCTTTTTGGCGGTGATGAGATTCTCGGGGTTGATGTTCTCAAGCCCGATGAAGATGCGCCGCGCTCCAGCCTTGGTCGCCTTCTCGATGAAGTTGGGAATCTTGTGGCAGAGCGTGTCGACCTGGATGGTGAAGCCGCAGTGGATGCCCTCCTCCTGGAGCTTGATCACGCGGTCGAGCAGGATCTCCCAGTCGCTGTTGCGGGCAAAATTGTCATCGGTGATGAAGAACCTGTCGATGCCCTGCTTCTTGTTCTCGCGAATGATCTGTTCGAGATCATCGGGGGTGCGGAAGCGGCTCTTGCGGCCCTGTACGTTGATGATGGTGCAGAACGAGCACTGATAGGGACAGCCCCGGCCGAGGTCGATCGATGAATAATGGCCTGTCGTGCGCGCGAGATGTTTGCGGGGCAGGATCGGCGCCGGCTCGCCTTCGAGCGAAGGCAGGTGATCCATGAAATTGTAGAGTGGCTTCAACTCGCCGTTCCAGGCGTCGACAAGCACTTCGTCGAGCCGATGCTCCTCCGCTTCGCCGGCGAACAGCGAAATCCCCATCGCCTGGGCCTCGCGCATCTCGGCCGGCATTTCCGGCAGCATGGCGATGCAGCCTGAGACGTGGAAGCCGCCGATACAGACCTGCAGGCCGGCGTTACGAAACTGCCGCGCGAGATCGATGGCGCGCGGAAACTGGTTCGATTGCACTCCGACGAGGCCCACCAGCGAACGCCCGCCGCGCCGCTTGAGATCGCGGATGATGCGGCTCGGCACGACGCGGCGGTTGGTTTCGTCATAGGTGTCGAGTTCGATCGTCACTCCCGGTCCGAGCACCTCGCGGCGGCTGGCGTCCCCGGCCAGGCTGTTCATGCAAGCCAGCGTGTTGGAAGGCAACGCGGAGCGGAACCATTGGATCGGATAGCCGTCGTCGTCGTAGTGGGTCGGCTTGACGAGGACAAACGTAAATAGCGAGTCCGGCGTGCGTGAATCCGGCTTGGTCTCGATTGAACTCGACGACGCCTGCATGATGTCCCGTCTTTTCCGTGAATCGCAACTTGGCTAGCATGGGACAGCCCAACCCGGCAAATCGCCCCTTGCCGCGACGCAAGTGGAGCCCGTTGCGATCGGATTGATCCACGCTCCTGCGTGGCGCGCGGGCCTTCTCTCCATCCGGGCGGTCTGAAGAACAGCACATGACTGTGTAATCTGCGAAGCCAGGCAAAAAAATTCAAAGCGATTTCGCGCATGTTCGAAATTCTCCAGGAGAACATCTTAGCACGTGTCCGACTTCTGGAAAACAAAAAACGGGCGAGCCTCTCGAAAAGACCAGGCAAGTCTTTGACAACCATGGAGGATTATCGAACTCCGTCGGCCGCCTCCGAAAGCCAAAAGAGGCCGTGGCCAGCGCCCTACGGCGGGCTTGGGCGGCAAAAGGACCCGGTTTACCGCGTCAGCGCAGTAGAATTAACAGGGAGCTTTTTTGCCCATAACAAGGAACTTGTTTGCCCCTAACAGGGCGCTTTTTGTCGCCGATCAGGGCCAATTTCGACGACGAACACCGGGTTCCGCGTTCAACCGAACAACCACCCGTGCGGCAAGGACCACGCCCCATGAATCCGGCGGCCGCGATGGCCTCTCCACCCTTCCATTCCACATAGGCGTTGCTGCATTTTGGAGGAAACGACGCCTTGGCGTACGCGCCCCCGAGGTCGGCGCTCTGCCGCGGCGGCCGACAGCCCCGGTCAATCGAAGGAACTTCGAATCCAGGACGCTAGGCGGTCAGCGGGGCGCGCGTCGTGCTGACCAGCCAATTATAGTCTTCCTGTGTGCGGGCCGCGTAGGCCATTGCGAAAGACGAAAGCGCACTGTCGAAGGCGTCGCCCTTGCCCAAGTACCCCGCAATCACCGCCGGATCGGCCGAGCGCGCGTGCGCGCACGCAAGCGCCTTCGCGCATAAGGCAGCGTATTCTTCGAAACCTCTGTCTTCGAGTATTTTGCCGAGGGCGATCCGGCGATTCCTCAACTGG
>JBAUXQ010000799.1:0-8481 GCA_049584355.1 Roseiarcus sp.
CCATGTGCTGAGCGAGAAACCGCTGGTCACGCGGGTCGACGACGCTGCCCGTCTGGCGTCAGCCGCCGCGCGCGCCGGGCGCGTTCTCCATACGGTTCACAATTGGCTCAAAGCGCCGATCTGCCGCAAGATCTCGGCGCTGGTCGACGAGGGCGCCGTCGGCGCTGTCCGATCGACGCGCTGGCGGACGTTGCGGACTCAACCGGCGACAGCCGTTAGCGCGCCCGGCGTCGCCAACTGGCGCGTCGATCCGAAGCTCGCGGGCGGCGGCATCCTGTTCGATCACGGCTGGCATGCGCTCTATTGCGTCGTCCGGTGGACTGGGGTTCCCGGTCGCGTCTCGGCGCGGCTTGAGACGCGGCGCTTCCACGACCAGCGGCTCGAAGACACCGCGACTCTCGACTTGGAGACGGCCTTCGGCCTGAGCCAGATCTTTCTCACCTGGGCCGCCGATGAACGCTCCAACGCGATCGAGATCGACGGCGATCAGGGCCAAATTCACGCGGTCGGCGACACTGTTATTCTCAGATCAAGCGGGCAAGAGCGCCGCTGGACGTCGCCCTCCCTGTCCGAAGGGTCGCATCATCCCGACTGGTTCGGCGGTGTGGCCGCCGATTTTCTCGCCGCCGCGACAGGCGCCGGCAAAAGCAATCTCGATGAGGCGCTGCTATGCGCCTGCTTGATCGACGCCGCCCAGCGGTCGAGCGCCGCCGGCGGCGCCTGGCTCGCGCTCTCTACTTAGGAGCCGGACGGGCTCCGCGTGTCGCCAAACTGCTCGCGCGCCGCGAGGAAGAGCACGAGGCAAAAATAGATCGGCGCGCCCAGCGCGGCCAGAAGCAGAAACCAGCTCGACTTGCCGAACAGCGCCAGAAGAATAACAAGATAGATGAAATCGCGGCGCGACGCGGAATCGAGCACTCGCGCCAACGGCCGCTCTGGCTCTGCTGAGACCGAGGTGTAGAGCGCCTCGCCGTCGTCCTTGCCGCGCATGAGCCGCCAATAGACAAAACCGGCTGATCCCAACGTGCCGAGGACGGCGGCGGCGCCGAGCAACAACGGCCAGCGCGCGGCCGCGGCCAGACTCCAGCCGACGCCCATGCAGGCGAAGACGACGACGTGAACGACATTGTCGCCCCAGAAATCGAGAACGCCGCCCCACCGCGATTCCTCAAATTTCAGCCGGGCGAGTTCGCCGTCGCACCCGTCCAGGATCGAATGCGCGAGAAACAGCAAGGCGCCGATCGTTTGAAGGGAGGCGCGCTGGGAGAGGAAGAACGGCGCGCCGCATATCCCGACGACAATCGAAATCAGGCTCATCTGATTGGGCGTGATCGCGGTCGGCGCCAGGAGGCGCGAGATCTGCAATGAGATCGGCCGCTCGACGTGACGGGCCATGAATCCGTCGGTGTCCTTGACCAGCGCGCGCATGAGCCGCCGTTCGGCGAGGCGGACGTCCGCAGGCGTCTCTACGACAATCGGATCGATCCCTGCCGGAATCGGGGCCGGCGAGCCGAACCGGCGGGCGAGGCTGCTCTCGACCGCGATCAGGTCCCGCGCGCCGCCCTTCTCCTCGAGCGCATCGAGCGCGCCGGAGGTCGATGCGGCCGCGACCATGACGATCCGGTTCGGGATCGCCGCCCAGGCGGCCGGCTCGATCCGCGCCTCCGCCAGCCGTTCAAGCCAATCGGTCTCCGCCAGGATCGCCGCAGGCGCAATGACAAGCGGAGCGGCGGGAGAAAAGGTCAGGCTCGCGGCGAAATGGCTCCAGCCAGGAGCCTCGACCGCCCCGGCCGTGGCGCCGCCATCTGCCGACAGAACAAAGACCTGACCGTAACCAGCCCGCCGCGCAGCCAGGACCGCGCGCCGGACAAGACCGAGCCCCAGAATCACGCGCTCGCTTTCCTGCTCCCGCGCGCCGCCGGCCGCGTCGGGGGGCGCGAGCGGCGCCCGGAGGAGAATAAGAATTGGCGCGGCCGGCATGACGGTTCGGGAATCCACACATTGAACGGGATCGGATCATCGACGGCGCCGGTCATCTCCAACTGGAGGGCGATTGCTGATAGACGATTGAGCGCCGCAATCGTCGTACGGCGCATTCTTACAAGCGAGACGCGACCGGACAGGGAGCCATGTCATTTCAACATCGCTGATCGTTGCTGCGTTTTTCGGTTTCCTGCTCGTCGTATTTCTCATCATCAAGAGCGGCGCCGCCGAAGTGGCTTCCGCCATGCTGGTGCTCGGCTGGTGGCTGGCGCCGATCACGCTCTATCATCTCGTGCCCTTGTCGTTTGACGCGCTGTCCTGGCGCCAACTGTTGCCGCCGTCGAGCCGTCTCGGCTTCCTCGATGCTTTGTGGATCCGCTGGATCCGCGAATCGATCAACTCGCTGTTGCCGGTCGCTGGCGTCGGCGGCGACATCGCCGGGGCGCGGCTCGCGAATAAGCGCGGCGTTCCGGGCGCGCAGGCGGCGGCCAGCATGGTGGTCGACATCACGGTCGGCGCAGGCACTCAGCTTATCTTTGTCTTGGCCGGGGTGACCCTGCTCGCCACCCGATCGAACGCCGTCGCCGCAACCGCGGTGGCGCGGGTGACACTGATAGGCGTCGCGGTGTTTGCAGCTTCGATCGCCGCGTTCGTGCTGGTCCAGCACAACAGCATGTTCGGCCTGTTCGTCCGCTTGGCGGGCCGCGTCGCGCCTGAGAAATGGCTGTCCGTCTTTGCCGGACACGCTTCGGCGATCGACGGCGCCGTCATGGATACATATCGTCGCCGCTTCGCCTTCTTCCGCGCCGCCGTGCTGCGCCTCTTGGGGTGGGCCGCCGGGGCCGGAGAGACCTGGCTGGTGATGTATTTCCTCGGCAGGCCTCTCAGCGTAACCGACGCGTTCATCCTGGAAAGCCTCAGTTCCGGCGTCCGCGCGGCGGCGTTCATGGTGCCTGGGGCGTTAGGCGTCCTCGAGGGCGGCATTGTCGTGTTCGGCGCGCTGTTCGGGTTGCCCGCCGACATGGCGTTGGCGATTTCCCTGTCCAAACGGGTCCGCGAGCTGGCCCTTGGCCTGCCGGGCCTCGTGGCCTGGCAATGGGTCGAAGGACAAAATCTCCTGCGCCGGAGCAAGGATGAGGCGGGCCCCGCCTCGCCGTGACCGCCATCTAGTGGGCGACCGCGGCCGCCGGCGGCTTGGCGATCCCGGTGGCCGGTGATTCAGTTTCGGGAGGCAGGCCGAGGGCCTCGCGCAATTGGCCACGACGGGTTTGATACCAGCTGGATCGCAGGAAGCTGTAGAAGTCGATCGAGGAGTTCTCGGCCTCCTGCCACTGGGCCAGATGCGCTGTCGCCCCCAGGAGTCCCGAGCCAATGGACCAGGGCCACCCGATCAAAATCCCGCCCATCACCCAGCCGACCGGATCAGCCACGGTGTCCACCGCCCCGCCGACCGCATCGCGCTGCGTCGATGGGCCATAGTAAGGCGTGTTCACAAAGGTGCCTGCGGGGACGCCGTAGACGAACATGGTCTGGCCGAAATCGCCGCTCTGTTGGGGCAGTCCCCCCGCGGTGGCGACATCGAACAATCCGCCCAGGCCGAAGGTCGTATTGAAGACGATGCGGCCAATGGTGATGCCGGCGGCGTTGAAGCGGCCCTGAAGGATGTTGTTGGCGAGAACCCGCGGCTCCTTCAAGTTTGCGTCCAAATCCTCCAATCGGTCGCGAATTGGCGCGGGCACCGACTTGACCACATTGGAGGCAGGGTCGAGCACCGTCTGGTTCAGCCGGAGAACGCCGCGATTGAATTGTTCGTTGGGGTCGTCGATCGGCAGTGAGGCGTCGCGCGGAACGCCGGCGCAGGCGCTGACGAGTCCCGTCAGCGCCGCCGCGGCCAACCATGCAACCCGACTTTCGCCGTCACGCATGCGTTGTCGATTCCCCTTAAAGCGCCCGCGCGACCCATAAGTCCCGCGCGTCGGCCAGAAGGCCGACTCGCGGGTCAAAACCAGTTCCGATTCGTGGCGAATCCAGACCCAGCGCAACAAACGTTAACAGACCGATCGCCCGGCGACTATCACCCTTTTGCCACACTCTACTCATCTTTTCGCATCGGCCGGGGGCGGTCACTCTGCATGGTTCTTCCGCTGGGTCGCCAGGAGGGCTGGCTGGAACAGCACGGCGGCGCAGAGCGTCGTCGCCAGCGACAGCGCCATGAGCTTGCCCATGCTCGAAGTGCCCGGATGGTGAGAAAACCACAGGCTGCCGAAGGCGGTGGCGGTCGCGCAGGCGCTGAAGAAGACGGCCCGGGTAAGGCTCGATTGGAGAAAGTTCGTCTCCCCCGCCCGCCACGCCATGACGTAGTAGATTTTGAACGCGACGCCGACGCCCAGCAGCAGCGGGAGCGCGATGATGTTGGCGAAGTTGAGCTCGAGCCCGATCGCCACGCAGACCTCGAGCGTGACCAGGATCGCGACCATGAGCGGGACCAGGGTCAGCGCGACGTCGACCCAGCGGCGCAGCGTCACAAAGAGGATGAGCGCGATCGACGCCACCGACCAGACCGCGGCCTCGAGAAACGCTTTGACAATGGTCGCCGCGGCCTCGACGATGAAGATCGGCGCTCCCGAGGCCTGCGGCGCGACCGTCCGCACCGCGTCGACGAAACGGCGCAGGACTGCGTTGTCGTTGCTGTCTCCGCTTGGCGCGACCTCGATCCTGACCTCGCCGTCGGCCGCGACCCAGGCGCTTTTGAGCAACGGCGGGAGCGTGTCGATTGTCACGTGCTCGGCGGTCAGGAGCTCTCTCACCTCCCGAAGCGTGGTCAAGAGCGGCGTGACCAGGACCCGCTCCGCTTCGTCCCTCGCGGCCGGAGGCGCCTTGGCGAGAGCGTCGAGCGCGCTCGCCAGGCGTCGCGCCTGCATCGCGGCCGGGCTGTCGAGCCCTTTGGCCGCGCCTGAAAGGTCGGCGGCAGTCTTGTTGATCGCCTCGAGCGTCTGAGCCGCGGTCGGCGCGGGGTCGACCTGGACAGGGGTCAGCGTGTTCTCGAAGAAGAAGCTCGCATCGTCGATGAGGGCCAGCTTCTCGTCCTGGTCCTTCGGCACGAAACTCTCGAGCGTCCTGACCTTGGCGACTTCCTTGAGCGCGCTCAGTTTTTCGGCGAGCGCGGAGGCGCTGGCGAGGTCGGGCTGGAGAACATCGATGGTGTTCGGGCTGGTGTCGGGATCGCGCATGAGATCAAGCAGCGTCGAGACCGATTCGACCTGCTTCGAGCGCAGGTCGAGCGGGTTGAAGTCGAAGCGGAGGCCCCCGAGCAGCGGCAGGCCGAGAATGACGGCGGTCAGGGTCACGCCGACGACCCAGTTGCGCCTCCGGTCGAGAAAATGATCGAGGGGCGCGAGCGCCGCCCAGCCGACCGGCGCCGGCTCGCCGGCGGGCTTCAGCGCCGAAAGCAGGGCCGGAAGCAGGGTTATGGTGGTCAGGAAGGCGATGATCATGCCGGTTCCGGCGATCAGTCCGAGTTCGGAAAGACCGACATAGGCGGTGGGCAGGAACGAGTAGAAGGCGGCCGCGATTGAGGCGGCGGCAAGTAGAAGCGGCCCTGCGACCCCCCGCGCCGTCGCCTGGAGCGCCGCGCCGAAATCGCCGTTCGCGTGCCGTTCGGCGCGGTAACGGACGCTGAACTGGATGCCGAAATCGACGCCGAGGCCGATGAACAGCACCGCGAACGCGACCGAGATCAGGTTCAGTGCGCCGACCATCCACAGGCCGATCGCCGCGGTGAACGTCAGCCCGACGGCGAGGTTGACCAGGACCGCGAGCACGAGGCGGGCCTGCTTGAGCGCGAGCCACAAGAGCAGGAGAACGATGAAGATCGTCACCGCGCCGTTCAGGGCCGCCCCGTCGGCGACGGTGGCGAATTCCTCGTCCGAAAGCGCGACCGATCCTGTGAGGCGCACCCGGACGCCCCGGTCCGGCGTCAGGCCGAGTCTCTCGATCGTCGCCCGAATCGCCTTGGTCGCCCGGCCGCCGGGCTGCAAATCGGCGTAATTGAGGACCGGCTGGATGTTGATGAACCGCCGAAGCTCGGAGGCCTCCGGCGCATGACCGGTGATCAGCCGGCGCCAGGAAAAAGCGGCGTGCTTTCCTTCGGCGACGAGGTCGAGCGCGTTGGCGATGGCGGTCACCGCCGGCTGCATGTCCTCGAGCGTCGTCTTCTTTAGGCGCAGGCCCTCGATCGATTGCGAGATCGCGCCGAGGACGCCGCGCAACGTCGGGTCGGCGGCCAGGGTTCCGAGGAACGGCTGAGCCTTGATCAATTGCGCCATGTCGCTCTTCACGTCGTCGACGCTGCGGAACAGAATGCCGTTGCGGGCGAAGAACTCGCCGCCGTCGGGCCGGGTCACGGTGCGGATCGCGTCCGGCTGGGCCGCGAGCGCGTCGGCGAGCGCCGAGGCCGCCTCTTCCGCGCCCTCGGGCGTCGTCGCGTCGACGACCGCGATGATCCGATCGGTCCGCTGGGGGAAGAGGTCGTTAAGCTTGATCTCCTGCTGGCGCCAGGGGAGCGAGCTCGACAAGAGCTTGCTGCTGTCGGTGTCGATGGCGATGTGGCGCGTAAGATAGAAGCCGGCGAAGACCGCCGCGATGAGGAAGCCCGGAATGACGAGCCACGCGTAGCGGGTCGATAGACGCACGGCCCGCGCAACCGCGGCAATGATCAAGGAGCTGTCGTTCGTGTCCATGGGAGCCGGGTGGAGGCCATGGTTCGCGCCGTCTTGTCAATCGGGGGCGATGCGCTGCAGCGCTCGGTTTGATTTTCGGCGAGGAGAAAGCCGTCCCGAGGGCGGCCTCGTTCCTTGCGCGCCGGTCACTCCTCCGGCAGCCCGGCCTCAGGCAATACCCTTGTGGAAGTTTGGGGGCACTACTGCAATTGAGCCCGTTGTTGGGTGGTCGTCCATCGTTGGTGGTCGTCCATCGAGCGCACAGACCCGCCGAGTCGGGATCTGCCTTAGCAATGCGTGGACAATTCCAAAGCCTTGTTTGCGCGAGGTGGAAATACGCCGATATCGACACGCCCGGATCATAATCACGACCCTTTCGCCAAGTATTATGCGAGCTGGAGCGATTACCGGCCACGTCAGGCGCAAAAACGCACGGCGTCGGGGTGGCGAAGTCTCGACTCAATTCCCAAATCCGGGCTAGAAGGCCGCCCGCGCTGCGTTGCGCCGGCGTGTTTCTCGAAAACCATCATCGCGGCGGCCAAGACGCCCGTCCGTCCCAACCAAGTGGAATATCGATTATGAAGGGTTTTAAATTTCCCCTGCCCCCATCCATGTCCTGGATCGCGGTCGTGATGGCCCTTCTGTTTTGGGCGCCGACCGCGTCGCTGGCCGCATCGTCCAGTCCAGCCGCCCGACGCATCGAAGCGTATTATCAGCAGCTGATGCCGACGCTCAGGGCGGCCGGCTCGCTCAGCGTCCGCCAACGCGACCAGCGCTTCGGGCCCGCCATCAACTCCGCCTTCGACATCGGAACCATGACGAGACTGGCTACTGGCCCTGCCTGGAGCAGTTTCTCGGGCGCCCAGCAGGCAGCGGTCCGCGACGCCTTCGCGCGTTTCCTCGTCGCCGACTATGCCCATCAGGTGAGCGACTATTCGGGCGAGAGCTTCGTCGTCGACCCGCAGACGAGCCCGGAAGCGCGCGGCGGCGGCGAGATCGTCAAGACACAGCTGGTCCAGCCGGGCGGCCGGACGGTGCAGATCAATTACCTGGTTCGCGGCGGCCGGGTGGTCGACGTCTATCTCAACGGCACGGTGAGCGATCTGGCGACGCGACGGGACGAGTTCGCCTCGATCCTCGCCGGCGGCGGCGGCGCGGACGCCCTGGTAAAGACACTTCGCGAACGGACCGAGACGTTGTTGGGGAGCTAGCCGCTCGGCGATGAAAGGCTCGACGCCCGCCGCGCCGGCCGCGAGCGTCCTGTTCGTCAGTGGATTGAAGCGCGAGGCGGCGATGATGGCCGGTCCGGGCCGCCGCGCGATTTGTGGCGATGCTCCGACCCTTTGGGCAAGACTTGACGAGCTCGCTGATATACGTCTTGCATTAGTTATCAGTTGGGGCGTCTGCGGCGGGCTCGATCCGCGACTTCGCCCCGGTGATCTCATCCTCGGCGCCGCAGTCGTCTCGGCCGAGGGACGCATCAATACCGACGAGGCCGTCACGTCGTCCCTCGCGCAGCGCCTGATCGACGCCGGGGCGCGCGTCGCGGTCGAGCGTGTCGCGGGCGTCAACTCTCCGGTCTCAACCGCGCGCGCCAAGGCGGAGCTGCGCCTTGCGACCGGGGCGGCGGCAGTCGACATGGAAAGCCTGATCGCCGGCCGTTTTGCGCTCGAACGGCGGACGCCCTTCGCCATCCTGCGCGCAGTCGCCGACCCGGCGGATCGCGACTTGCCGCCTCTCGTCCTTAGCGCCGTGGACTCCGACGGCCGGATCAAGGCTG
>JBAUXQ010000800.1:0-6683 GCA_049584355.1 Roseiarcus sp.
GACCAGTACAACACGATCTCGAAGCCGAGCGAGATCGTCGCCGGCGCCGCCGCGGATGTGGCCGTTCAGCTTCTGAACGGCGAGACGCCCACGGCGGAGACCACGCTTTATGGCACGCCCTCGAAGCTGTTCGTCCCGGCCGTCGTGACCCGGGAGAACCTGAAGTCGGAGATCATCGACAAGAAGATCCAGACTGCGGCCCAGCTCTGCACCGGCAGATACGCCGAGGGTTGCAAGCAGCTCGGCATCGAATGAACGCCAATCCGCGGACGGCTCGGCCATCGCCGTTCCGAACCTGCTAGGATTGGGCTGAGCCCCGTACGGCCGCCGTCCTCCCCGGCGGCCGGACGTCGCGCTCGAACTTCGAAACCGGGAAACCAGGGCATGGCTGAACCTGCCGCGACATCGGCGCCGGACCCCGCGGCGGTGCTGAGCCTGCGAGGCGTCTCGAAGAACTTCGGCGCCGTTTCCGCTCTCACCGACGTCGACCTTGACATCCGAGGGGGCGAGATTGTCGCGCTTGTCGGCGACAACGGCGCCGGGAAATCCACGCTGGTCAAGATCCTCGCCGGCGCCCATCCGCCAAGCTCGGGCTCGATCTCGTTCGAAGGGAAGCCGGTCACGCTTTCGAGCCCGGTTGACGCGCTGCGGCTCGGCATTGCGACCGTCTTCCAGGATCTCGCGCTCTGCGAGAACCTTGACGTCGTCGCCAATATCTTTCTCGGCCGCGAACTCGATCCGCTTCAGCTCGACGAAGTCGCCATGGAGGTCCGTGCCTGGACCCTGCTCAGCGAACTCTCCGCCCGCATTCCGAGCGTGCGCGAGCCGGTGGCGTCGCTTTCGGGCGGTCAGCGCCAGACCGTGGCGATCGCCCGTTCGTTGCTGATGGAGCCGCGCGTCATCCTGCTCGACGAGCCAACCGCCGCGCTCGGAGTGGCGCAGACGGCCGAGGTTCTCAATCTCATCGAGCGCGTTCGCGATCGCGGACTGGGCGTCGTCATGATCAGCCACAACATGGAAGACGTGCGGGCGGTGGCCGACCGGATCGTGGTCCTTCGCCTCGGCCGGAACAACGGCGTTTTCCTTCCGACAGCCTCCAATCATGAGCTTGTCATCGCGATCACTGGCGCGGACGACAATGCGGTTTCGCGCCGAACGCAGCGAACTGCGGGCGCCAGGGCCCAGGCGCCGGGAGATCCGTCGTGAGCCGGACCACGGAGCCCGGCCGCGCGCTGCTTGATCGCAGCGACGAGCGGCTCGGCGATCGAAGCGGCCTTCTGGGCTCAGTGAAAGCGTTCGCCGACCGGGTTCGGGCCGGAGACCTTGGCTCGCTTCCCGTTGTCGTCGGTCTCGCCATCATCTGGACGATTTTCGAGACGCTCAATCCGGTCTTCCTGTCGCCGAACAATCTCGTGAACATGCTGTTCGATTGTTCGACCGTCGGAGTCATCTCGCTTGGCATCGTCTGCGTCCTGCTGGTCGGCGAGATCGATCTCTCCGTCGGCTCCGTGAGCGGCCTTTCATCCGCGATACTCGGCGTGCTCTGGGTGGAGCTCGGGTGGCCAGCCGCGCTGGCGATCCTCGCCGCGCTCGTGGTCGGATTTCTGATCGGGGGCGTCTATGCGCTTCTGTTCAATCGCCTCGGCATGCCAAGCTTCGTCTCGACTCTGTCGGGTCTGCTCGCCTTCCTGGGCCTCCAGCTTTACATCCTTGGGCCGACCGGCTCGATCAACCTGCCCTATGGCTCGGCCCTGGTGAATTTCGGCCAGACGCTGGTGATGCCGCCTTGGGTTTCGCATGCGCTCGCCGCGCTGCCGGGCCTGCTTGCCTTGTTTTTCGGCTATCGCAACGCGCGGCGCCGCCAGGCCGCGGGCCTTTCCTCCCGCTCGCTCGGCGGGCTCGCCGCCCAGGCAATCCTGACGATCGCGGTCCTTGAGGCGGTGACCTCTTATCTGAATGTCTCCCGCGGCGTGCCTTGGATGTTCGGGCTGTTCGTGGGGCTTGTCGCCGCGATGAACTACGCGTTCAAGCGCACCAAGTGGGGACGCTCGATGACCGCGATCGGCGGCAACCGGGAAGCGGCGCGCCGGGCCGGCATCAACGTCCCCCTGATCTACACCAGCGCTTTTGCCCTCTGCGCGACCTTCGCTGCGGCGGGCGGCGTCCTGGCTGCGGCCCGACTTGCAAGCGCAAGCCAGCAGGCCGGCACGGGCGACGTCAATCTCAACGCCATCGCGTCGGCCGTCATCGGCGGAACCAGCCTGTTCGGCGGCCGCGGCAGCGCCTATTCGGCGCTGCTCGGCATCATCGTCATCCAGTCCATCGCCAGCGGCCTGACGCTGCTCGATCTGTCGTCGTCGCTCCGGTACATGATCACCGGCTGCGTCCTCGCGGTCGCAGTGATCGTCGACTCTCTCGCCCGCCGCTCGCGCGTCTCCCATGGCCGGGCCTGAGCGGTCGTTGCAAGAGGGTCGAAATGCCTGAGAATCTTTCCGGAAAGGTGGCGGCGGTCACGGGTGCCGCGTCGGGCATCGGCTTGGCGTGCGCCCGCGCCATGCTCGAGGCAGGCGCGCGCGTGGTGCTGGTCGATTTGGCCGAGGATCGCCTGCAATCCCTGTGCGCGGAGCTCGGCGAGGACGCCATTCCGCTCGTGACGAACCTTCTCGACCCCTCCAGCGTCGCGCGTATGGCGCCCTCGATCCTCGAAAAGACCGGACAGCTCGACATTTTTCACGCCAACGCAGGCGCCTATGTCGGCGGCGAGATCCTCGGAGGCGACCCCGACGCGTGGGACCGAATGCTCACCCTCAACATCAACGCCGTCTTCCGTACAGTTCACGCGGTCTTGCCTCACATGGTCGAGCGCAAGACTGGCGACATCATCGTGACGAGCTCCGTCGCGGGCTTCGTGCCGGTGGTCTGGGAGCCGGTCTACACGGCGTCGAAATTCGCGGTCCAGGCGTTCGTCCATACCCTCCGGCGCCAAGTCATCAAACATGGGATCCGGGTTGGCGAGGTCGCCCCCGGCCCAGTCGTGACCGCCCTGCTCAAGGACTGGCCGAAGGCGAAGATGGACGAGGCGTTGGCGGCGGGCAGCATCATGGAGCCCAAGGAGGTCGCCGACGCAGTGCTGTTCATGCTCACCCGGCCAAGAAACATCACGATCCGCGACCTCGTGATTCTTCCCCACGCGCTCGATCTTTGACCCCTTTGCCGGTGGAGAGATCAATGAACCCGTTTGGCCTGCATGCGCTGGTTCTCGTGAGCGATTGGGATGAATCGGGCGCGGAAAAGGCGATCCGGACGGCTGCGGCGATCGGCTACGATCTCATCGAGGCGCCGATCTTCGACCCGGCTGCGGTCGACCTCAAGCGCACGCGCGACCTATTGCGGCAGCACAAACTCACTCCGTCGGTCAGCCTTGGGCTCACGGCTGGGACCGATATCTCCAGCGCCGACCGAGCCATCTCGGCCGCGGGAATCGCCCGGCTGCATAAGGTCGTCGATGCGACAGCGTTTATCGGCGGGAGCGTCGTGGCCGGCGTGATCGGCTCGGCGTGGCAGAAGTATCTCGTCCCTCCCACCGACGCTGGCTACCAGAACGCGGTCTCGGCCATACGGGAGGTGGCCAAGGAAGCTCGCGGAAAGGGGGTAACGCTCGCGGTCGAGGTCGTGAACCGCTTCGAATCGAACCTCCTGAATACCGCCGCCCAGGCGGTCCGTTTCGTCGACGCGGTCGGCGAGGACAACGTCGGGATTCACCTCGACACCTTCCACATGCATATCGAGGAAGCGGATGCGGCGGCGGCGATCCGCGCCTGTGGTTCTCGTCTGCGCTATTTCCATGTCAACGAGAACCACCGGGGTTACGTCGATACCGGGAGCATCAATTTTGCTCCGGTTTTCCGCGCGCTTGCGACTGCGGAATACGACGGCGTCATCGCATTCGAGGCCTTCTCGTCGTCGACCTGCAGCCCCACGGTCGCCGGCAATGCGGCGATCTGGCGCAGCGTGTTCGAGGACGGCGAAGACGTGGCGCGCCGCGCCCTAGATTTCCTTAAGGCGGGCATGGCGAGCGCCCATCGCGCAATGGAGCTGGCCGGCTCAATCTGAACGCACAACTTTGAAAGCTCAAATCTGCCGAGAGCGCGCGGTTGGATCCGGCCCGAGACCAGTACCGCCTCTTTTGCTTTCCGCGCAATACGATACGAGGCCACTACAGGCAAACCGCAGGTTCTCGTCCGGACCGGGGACGGGGTCCGGCCACTAGAGAGGGTCCGCAAAGGGCGGACTCCGCGCCTTCCCTCTAGGTCCGCTTCCCCACCCAGTGAGGCGTTCCGGCCCGCAATTTGCAACGGTTGCTTTACGTCGACTCCGCCGTCTTCTTCGGCAAATAGCGGACACTCCGCCGCACCCCAGAAAGGGCCAAAGCGAGGGAACGGCCAGGATCCAGTTTGGCGATTGCGATGACAAATCCCGAACCGCCTACCGATCATGAGGCATTGGAATTACACGGTGCGTCTCTCCGACCTCATCTGCCCTGTCCGCCTGATCGCGCAACCCGCGACTGGCGAGCAGCATTTCGATCAGGAAAGCGACGAGGGCGCCCATCGTGAAAAGCAGCGCCAAACCAAAGGCCACGAATAAGGCCACGCCAGGCCGATCTCGAAGGGTGCCGACGAACAAAAGCAACCCTGCACAGGACGTTGCGACTCCACCCAGCGTTCCCATCATCACGGCGGCGTCGAGCACATGCGACCTTCGCCGGAGGTATGCCAGCCTCAACCGCAATCGACGGCCATCGACCGGTCCGCCCGCTTCCAGCTGCTCAGCGAGCGCGTCGACACGATCAGCCACACGGGCGAGGCGTGTTGAAAGAACTCCGAGCAGAGACGCAATTCCGGAAAGCAGGAAGACGGGCGTGAGCGCGACCTGGATAACGTGCGCAACGCTGTCGACGCTGTCTAGGCCGAGCATGTGTCATCATCCTGCGGTTATCGTGGCGGGTTTGAGCAAACCCACGCTGTTGGGTCAATTGCTGCCATCCCGCGCCGTCTTTTCAAGACTCCACTTAGCGCGAGTTCCTTGGCGATGTCGGCCTGGTGGTCGAGCGCATTGGTGGCGGCCGTCGCCCGCAGCGCATGCTCGCCGATCTCGAACCCGAGCGCAGCCGAGTAGGCGCGAACCAGCTTGTAAATGCCGTCGGGCGTGATCGCCTTGTCGAGCCGGCCGGTCGCGTTGTTGCGAAGGGGCCGGAACAGCGCGCCGTCAAGGTAGTCGTTGATGAGGCCGTTGGTACCCGGATGCAGAGGCAGATAACGGGTCTTGCCGCCTTTGCCCGACACTTTGAGATGCGGGACGCCTTTGCGAACGTGGCGGAAGTCCTTGACCTTGAGCTTAGTGAGTTCCTCGCGTCGCAGCGCGTGAAAGAGCAGGGTGGAGAGAATGGCGCGGTCGCGCTTGCTGCGGATGTTGTCGGCCTGCGGGGCCTCTAGGAGCTTGCGCGCCTGATGATCGGCAATCGCCGGCGTCTTGCCTTCGCCGCTTTCCGTTTTTTCGGCCGCTCAACGCCTTTCACGGGATTATGGGTGACGGCGTTCTTATCGCAGAGATATTCAAACAGGGATGCGAGCGACGCCAGCCGGTGCCGGATCGTGCTGCCGCCAAGCCCGCGCCGCGTGCAAAAGCTGCCATTCCATCGCGAGGCGGCGGTCGCGGTCATTATTCGGGGACCCCGGCCTTGCGGAAGCCCTCGAGAACGGCCTCAGTCTGCGCCAGATACGTCGGGTCGTCGCTCGCTGGTGTGTAGGTGGCGCGGGCGCGGGAAACAGTAAAGGTCGGGTTGAGCGCGAGACCGGCCTTGACCGCGGAACGCGCCTCGTCCGGTCGACCAAGCTGCGCTAGGGCAAGGGCCAAGGTAAAATATGTAAGCGGATGATTTCGATTGGCTTCGATTGCCCGCCTACACCACGCGACTGCCTGCTCCCAACTGCCG
Organism: Roseiarcus sp.; assembly: GCA_049584355.1. GTDB lineage: Bacteria > Pseudomonadota > Alphaproteobacteria > Rhizobiales > Beijerinckiaceae > Roseiarcus. The sequence continues at coordinate 5,996 of JBAUXQ010000800.1, forward strand.
AGGCGGGCCTTCGCAATGCCGGCGAATGTCATCCAGTTATAAGCTTGTGTATCCCGCGGACTCAGGCGGAGGGCCTCGGCAACGAGAGCCTCTGTTTCTTCCGCGCGACCAATAAATATCTTTCCAAGACCGATGGTCGAATACGCATTGGCGAGATTTTGATCGAGCGCCAATGCATGTTCACATTCGGCGATGCCCTCCGCAGCACGCTTGGTCCATATGTAGACTGATCCTAACAGCAAATGCCCTCGCGCATGGTCCGGCACCGACGACAAGGCTTTGGCCAACTTCGCTTCCGCCGCCCCAAAGGCCGCAGCGGGATCGGTCACAAAGGACATTCCGCCTTCGAGTATGTGCACGCGCGCCGATCCCACGAGCGCGTCGACATTGTCCGGATCGGCGGTGAGCACGCGATCAAAGAAGCTGCGTGCTCGCGTGGCATTGTCGGGGGTCTGACCCTTATTGAGCCAAGCCAGTCCCTGAAAATAGAGGTCCATCGAGTCTGCAGTTGGAGCCAGTTCCGCCCGTCGCGCCTCGGCGGTGACGAGCTCGGCGTTCAGCGCGCCTGCGAGGCGCGCGACGATTTCGTCCTGCATGTCGAATAAATCGGCGAGCGGCTTATCGAACCGATCCGCCCAAAGATGATTGCTCGTTTCGGCGTCGATCAGCTGCACGTTGACGCGCATGC
>JBAUXQ010000801.1:0-5945 GCA_049584355.1 Roseiarcus sp.
GCATACCATGGCTATGGCGGTCCGCTGGGGGTCTCGTATCCGATCAATCCCTTGCCGATCAGTTTCTCGTTCGTGCGCGCGGCGCAGGAGGCGGGCATCCCGTTCAACGACGATTTCAACGGCGCAGTGCAGGACGGTATCGGCCACTACCAGCTTTCCACGAAGAACGCCCAGCGATCCTCCGCTTCGAGCGCGTTTCTGAAGCCGATCAAGGCCCGAAAGAACATGACTGTCCGCCTCAATGCAGAGACGTTGAAGATCGACGTCGAAAAAGGCCGCGCTGTCGGGGTCACGATCGCCCGGAGAAGCGGAACTGAGTCGCTGCTTGCAGATCGCGAAGTGATTGTCAGTTGCGGCGCGATCGGATCGCCACGCTTGCTTCAACTTTCGGGAATTGGTCCCGCAGATGCGCTGAAAGCGGCAGGCGTGGCGGTCGTCCATGATCTTCCGGGCGTCGGAAGCAACATGCAGGACCATCTCGACCTCTACGCGATTTCGGAATGCACCGGCGATCACACCTATGACCGCGTCGCGCGTCCGCATCGCACGCTATGGGCGGGGATCGAGTATCTCCTGTTCAAGACCGGCCCCGTGACTTCCACGTTATTCGAAACCGGCGGCTTCTGGTACGCGGACAAGGGAGCAAGATCTCCTGACATCCAGTTCCATCTCGGGCTCGGATCGGGAATCGAGGCGGGCGTCGCGCAGATGAAAAATCCGGGCGTCACGCTGAATTCTGCTTTCTTGCGACCGCGTTCACGCGGAACGGTGCGGCTCGCGAGCGGCGATCCGAAGGCCGCGCCGTTGGTTGACCCCAACTATTGGGCCGACCCCTACGATCGCGCCTGCGCTTTGAAGGGACTCAGGCTTGCACGCGAAATCCTGCGTCAGCCTGCGCTGAAGCCGTATGTGCTAGCCGAGCGATTGCCGGGCGACGACCTGAACTCCGACGGGGAACTCGCCGAGTACGCATACCGATCATGCAAGACGGACCACCATCCGGCCGGCACCTGCGCCATGGGAATGGGGCCGCAAGCCGTCGTGGCCCCGGACCTGAAACTTCGTGGGATCGAAGGCCTCAGAGTTGTCGACGCGTCCGTGATGCCCTTAATCCCCTCCTGCAACACCAATGCGCCAACGATCATGGTAGCGGAGAAGGCTTCGGACATCATTCTGGGCAATGAGCCACTTCCAGCCGCCCTCCTGTAGACCGGCGGCATTCACCACGGTTTCGAGATCGCCGACGAATGTCTCGAACGAAACTTTTTCGACTTCACGGTCCGAGAGGCCGTTGCCGCGTGGGTCGTAGCGAATGAGCGTGTGGTCGCGCGACAGTTCGCGATAGAGATGTCGCCACATTGGGCTCTCAAAGTCGAATTCGAGATGTGTCATCCAGTTTCCGCTCTTGACGAGCGGCGGTCCGCCGCCGGTGCGCGCGTAGGCGAGTTGAACTCCGTCTGATGTCACTCAGAAGTGCATCTCCTGCTCGTAGCGCGGCTGGCGTGGCTGCGGCATCGGCTTCCGCTGGCTTCGCCACCGCCGGCACGCCGACCTGCAACGAATAGGTCCTGACCGGCTCCGCGATGTTCTTGAGTTGCGTCGGGCCAAGATCGGTGACCCCAAGGTCGAGCCTCGCTTTAACCTGGCGATATGCATCCTCGGAAAGGCAGATCGCTCCGGGTCCAGCGACGCCCTCCAGCTGTGAAGCAATGTTCACGAGTCGACTAAAGCGATCGTTCGTTGGCCTAAGCGCGCCGTCCGGATCACATTCGGCGAAAGACGACGCTCAGATTGTTTGCGGGCATTTCGATGACAGCCGGAACCGAGAATCCAGCAGATCGGGCTATCGCAGCGACCGCGTCGAGGTCTCGCAGACCCCAGGTCGGGTTGCGATCGCGAAGGTTCCGGTCGAACGCCTGGTTGCTCGGGGCCGTTGCGAACCCTTCACGTTTGTAGGGGCCGTAGAGATAGAGCGGCGACGCCGGAGGAAGTATGACGGCCGCCCCCTTGATCAGTCCGAGCGTCGCTTCCCAAGCTGAAATGTGGACCATGTTAATACAGATGATTCCGTCAGCCGAAGAGATGGGCCAAAATGATTGCGAGGCGTCAAGAACAATCGGCGCGCGCACATTCGCAACGTTTGTGGCCTTCGTCCATGCGGCGACACTCTGTAACGCGCCAAGCTCAGGATCGGAGGGTTGGAAAACGAGACTTGGCAAATATCTCGCAAAATGAACGACATGCTCGCCCGAGCCGCTTGCGATTTCGAGGATGACACCCTTCGGCGGCAGGATATCGCGAAGGACGTCGAGAATGAAATCGCGATTACGTAAGGTTGCAGGCGCGTGCTGCCGATAATCGGTCATCTTCCTCACACATTCGATTCGACTTGGCTGGAGCTTTGCTTAGCCATGCGCCTCAGTCAGGTTCGGCCGCCCTTCGGCTAGGGCGCGGTCATGGGCCGCCCGTCTGTCCAAGGCCGTCAGGCGGGCTTCCCTCGGGATGAACCTCTTCGCCCTGGCGATCCTACCAGAACCCGCAATGATGACGATGCCATGCCAAGTCGTACCGATAGAAGCGATGTTCTCTGCACCAGTGGCGATGGGTGACCCCAGCTGCGGTCGCGCCGCCCGCGGCTGCGTTACCGAGCGAAGTCGCACAACCGGATAGCGCAAGCACCAAGACTGCTAGCGCCGCAAACTGCTTGATGATCATAGCCTTTGCCATTCCTAGAATCGCGAGCTTGACGTAACCTGACGTCCACCGCGCGCGGCTGAGCTTAGCCAGCGCGCCGTCGTTTGAAAACTAAGGAGTAGGCGTCGGATCATGGGAGGCCTGATGGCTTTCCGGCATGGCCGACGGCCCAAACGTATGCCGCCACCGCGGCCAGGTCTCGCGGCGAAAGCGGAGCGCCGCCCAATGGCGGCATCACGCCCTGATATGCTTGGGATGCACGACGCCGTTCTCGTCGTCGCAGTGAGCCCCGGGAGGCTGCCGAATTGATGATCAGGACAGAAACGGGCGAATCCAGCGGCGCGCTGGTCGCGGTTGAGGATTCGGGTCCGGGACTGGAGCCGGCGATGCTCGAGCGGGTGTTCGAGTCGTTCTGCACGACGAAGGCGACCGGCTTGGGGCTGGGTCTCTCAATCTGCCGTTCGATCATCGAAGCTCATGGCGGGCGCCTTTGGGCGAGCGCCAACCAGCCGCGCGGCGCAACCTTTCAGTTTACGCTTCCTGGCGAGGCAAGCATTCTATCCTGATCGGAAACTCTCTGCAGAGTTGATAAGCTCAACCTCGCGCTGGCGAAGCGGGATGCGGCTTGCCCGCGTTCTCCAGTTCTAGATCAGGACGCCGGATCGAGCTTACCCTTGCGTGTCCCCTTCGCGCCGACGTCCCTCGAGCGCGACGCCAAGGCAATTGATCAAAGCCGTTCCGCCGAAGGGCTTGGGCAGGAAGCAAATTGCCCCCGCCTGCAAGGCTCGGGCACGAGTGGTCTCGTCGGGGAAGGCGGTAATGAATATGAACGGCGCGCCGTGACCCTGGGCGCGCATCGTCGCTAGGAGCTCCAATCCGCTCATGCCAGGCATCTGCACATCGGCGATCACGCACGACGTGTCATTCAAGCGGCCCGACCCCAAGAAGCCCTCGGCGGACGAATATGCCTGGACCGTGTACCCGTACGACCTCAGAAACTTGCTGGTCGCGGCACGAACCGGCTCATCATCGTCGACGACGGAAATAACCGAACCCGTTGACAAGACCGGCCTTCCTCACGCGGGAGCCAGCGCTCGTGCAGCATGCCCGTTCCGTCGAAAAATGTGCTGCGAATCAACCTTTTGAAATCATACTTAGGTTTGCGCGACCGCGCTTCGCATGGTGTACACGCGAGCGTCTCTCGGCCATCTGATCCGATCGGCCGATGGATCGCGTCCGCCCGTTTGAGCGGCGCTCGAATCTCGTCGCCCTATTTCACTTCCCCAATGCGCTCGGCCTGCTCGATATTTTCCCTGGTGATGGCGACTGGCGTCAACTGTATCACCTGTTCCGTTGGTTTCTGGCCGTCGCGCAGGAACGCAACAAGGATGTCAACCGCGCGGCGGGCTTGGCCACCCGGCTTCTGCTCAATTGTTCCGGTCAGGTTGCCGGCCTTCACCTCCTCGAGCGCCTCGGGAAGCGCGTCAAAACCGATGAGCGCCACTTTGCCGACGAGGTTGCGGCTCTTGAGAGCCACCAGCGCGCCCAACGCCATATCGTCATTGGCGCAGACGATCACGTCAGGGGGCGACTGCATCCCTGCTAGCGCCGATTCCGTCATCGACAAGCCCTGGGCGCGATCGAAGTGGGCCGTGTCTTCGAACACGAACTTGTATTTGTCAGGCTCCTTATCCAGCACATTATGGAGGCCGTTGCTGCGATCGATAGCTGGACTCGCGCCGGATTGGCCCTGCAGATACATAACTCTGGCGCCGTTCGGGAATAGTTTCATTACGAGTTCGCCCTGCGCCTCCCCGCCTTTGACGTTGTCGGCGCTGACGTGAGCGAGAATTCCATGCACGTTGGCGCGCCGGTCGATCGTGACTGCCGGGATTTTGGCGTCTATCGCCTCCTGCAAGGCCGGCGCCAACGCATCGAAGTCGTTCGGATTGATGACAATGCCGTCAACGCCCTTGGTGATCGCAGCTTCCAGGTCGGCGCTCTGTTTGGGCGAAGAGCGCTGTCCGTCGCTTTCCACGATCGTGATGTCGCCGAGTCGGTTCGCTTCGTCCTTAATCTGGCCCATCATGTATACGAAGAAGGGAAACGCGAGATCTGGAACCGACGCCAGGATCGTCAAGTGTTTGCTCGTGGCTTCGGCCGGGGTTCCGACTATGAGCGCCAAGCTCGTTGCGCCGGCCAGCAGCGCCGTTCTGGCAAGGTTTCGCAGCATCTTGATTCCCTCCCTTCTGTTGGCGCTACGGAAGCCTGTCAACGCGAGTTATTATGTCGTTTCTGGCAGTTGATCGCGTCAGTCGATTGACAAAAGCGCTACTGCTCTACCCACAACGGAACAGTGAAGCGGACCTCGGCGCCGTGCGGCTCGCGCGGAGAAACCCACAAGCGCCCGCCGTGGGTCTCGACGATCGATCGACAAATCCCTAGCCCCATCCCGAGGCCGTCCGGTTTTGTGGTGAAGAAGGGCTGAAACATCCGTTCCGTGACCGCCGGATCCAGCCCCGTGCCAGCGTCTTTGACCGCAACGAGCACGCCGCTTCGCTCGGCGAGCGTGGATACCGTCAGCTCCCTCGTGCGCTCTGTTACCCCGCTCATGGCTTCGATGCCGTTCATGATCAGGTTCAAAAGCACCTGCTGCAGTTGAACGCGATCGCCCATGACCAGCCGGCCGTCAGCTGCGAGTTCGGTGCGCAGGACGACGTCGTGCCGCAGCAATTCGCCGTGGGCGATCGCCAGCACCTGCCCGATCACGTTATCGATATCGAGCTTGGTCAGTTGCGGCCCGGATTTCCTGGCGAGCGCTCGCAGACCGCGGATCACCTCGCTCGCGCGCATCCCGTCTCGCGCGATGCAAGAAAGCGCATCTTGCACTTCGTCGAAATCAGGTTCATCCCGGTTCAGGAACCGCATTCCGGCCTCGCTTTGGGTCACAATGGCGGCGAGAGGCTGGTTGATCTCATGGGCGATCGACGCGGTGAGCTCGCCCATCGTCGTCAGCCGCGCCATTCGCTCAACGTCGGCGCGGGCATCCCTCAGCGCCTCCTCGGCGCGTTTGCGCTCGGTGATGTCAACCGAGACCCCGGCAAGGAAGAAGCTGCTCTCTGGTCCCGGGGCGAGAAAGCCGTCGACCTCCGCCCAGGTAAGGCCGCCATCCTTGCGCAGATAGCGCTTCACGAGATGCCCTCTGTAAGGCTCACCCGCATAGTGAGCCGTGATGATCGCCTCGGTCGTGG
>JBAUXQ010000802.1:0-6081 GCA_049584355.1 Roseiarcus sp.
GGACATCGGGGCCGATGTCGGCGACCTTCGCCGCCTGACGCTCGGCGAAGAACACGTGCCGCTGCGCCTTGGACTGCGTCGTCTGCAGGAGCGCCATGAACATCTGCCGCTCCTTGACGATGCCCTCATCGAACGGCAGGTCGACGGCGTTCTTCACCGACTCGATCGCCTTCTCCCACGCCTCGAAGCCGCGGAATTTTCTCGCGTTCGCCTTGCGGATGGCCTCGAAGATCTCGGGATGACCGCGCGCGGGCTCGAGCTTATCGGAGCGGTCGCGCACTTTGCGCAAGGGCGCCCTCTCGGCGATCAGCCGGCGGGCAAAAGCAAGCGCCGATTCGCGTAAGTTTCCCTCCTCGGCAAGCTCGTCGACGACGCCCCATTCCTTGGCCTCGCGCGCGCCGAACGGCGTGCCGGAAAGGATGACGTCGAGCGCCTTCTCGACGCCGACGAGGCGGGGCAGCCGTTGCGTGCCGCCCGCGCCGGGGATGAGTCCGAGCTTGATTTCCGGCAGGCCGCATTTGGCCGACGGGACGGCGATGCGGTAGTGCGCGGTCAGCGCGACCTCGAATCCGCCTCCCAGCGCCGTGCCATGCACCGCGGCGACGATCGGCTTCGACGCGTTCTCGATTCGGTCGAGCACGTCGGGGAGGTACGGGGCGGCGGGCGGCTTGCCGAATTCGGAAATGTCGGCGCCGGCGATGAAGGTCCGGCCGCCGCAGATGATGACGACCGCCTTGACCGCGCCATTCGCCTCCGCCGCCTCGACGCCGCGCTTGAGGCCGTCGCGAACGGCCTGCGACAGCGCGTTCACCGGCGGCGAGTCGATCGTAACCACGGCGACCTCGCCGTCGATCGCAAGGTCGGCAACCGAATTGATAGCGGCCATGGGGTGTTTCCTCAGGCATTGGCTAGACGGACGTCGACGACAAGCGCGGGGCGCGCGCGACGGCTTGCAGGGTCTGACGCCGGGTCTATGTTTGAAACATGCGGCGTCTCCGGGTCAACTCCCTGGCGGCGGCGCGCTGCGATCGGCTCCCGTCGGGTTGGCGGCGGAATCGAAAAAGTTTGCTGTTTTTGTAACCCTGCCTCTTTTCGTACGTATAGGCGTTGCGGAGGGCGCGAAGGGTCTCCGAGATCGACAGACCGGCGAGGTTGAGAATGCTGACACGTCGAATGGCTCTGGGCGGCGGCCTGGCCGCGATCGCGAGCGCAAATCTCCTGCAAGGTCGGGGGGCCTGGTCCGCCGAGGAGGACCACATAGTCCGCACCGACGCGGAGTGGCGCTCAAGCCTGACGGCCGACCAATATGCGGTGCTGCGCAAGGAAGGGACCGAGGCGCCTTTCACCAGTCCACTTCTGCACGAGGAACGGAAGGGGACTTTTGCCTGCGCCGGATGCGGTCTCGATCTCTTCTCCTCTGCGACAAAATTCGACAGCGGCACCGGTTGGCCGAGCTTCTGGGCCCCCCTCGACAATGCGGTGAAAACCCACGACGACCGGTCCTACGGAATGCTACGCTCGGCGGTCACTTGTCGGCGATGCGACGGCCATCTCGGCCACGTCTTCGACGACGGACCCAAGCCGACCGGACTCCGCTATTGCATGAACGGCCTCGCGCTGACCTTCAAGCCGGCGACGGCCTGACGAGCGAGAGACGCCGCGATGTTGCTGTTTATCCTTGCCTATATCGGCGGCGTGCTGACAATTCTCAGCCCGTGCATCCTGCCGGTGCTGCCGTTCGTGTTCGCTCGCGCCGACCAGCCGTTTCTGCGCCGGGGTCTGCCGCTGCTCCTCGGCATGGCCGCGACTTTCGCCGTGATCGCGACGCTGGCGGCAGTTGGCGGCGGCTGGGCGGTGCAGGCCAATGAGTACGGTCGCTATGCGGCGATCGCGCTTCTCGCGCTGTTCGGCGTCACGCTCCTCTTTCCCGAGTTGTCCGATCGGCTGACGCGGCCGCTGGTCGCGCTCGGCGGGCGATTGTCCGAATCCGCCGACCGCAATGAACATGCGGGAAGCGTCTGGCCGTCACTATTGCTGGGCGTCGCGACCGGCCTGCTCTGGGCCCCCTGCGCCGGGCCCGTACTCGGCCTCATTCTCACTGGAGCGGCGCTGCAGGGCGCGAACGTTCAGACCACGCTTCTGTTGCTTGCCTATGCCGCCGGCGCCGCGACATCGCTGGCGTTGGCGCTGCTCGTCGGCGGCAGGGTCTTCGCCGCGATGAAGCGTTCGCTCGGCGCCGGCGAATGGATCCGGCGCGGCCTCGGCGCCGCGGTGCTGGTCGCGGTGGTGGCGATCGCTTTGGGCCTCGACACCGGATTCCTGACCCAGGTATCGCTCGCCAGCACCGCTTCGCTCGAGCAGAGCCTGGTCGATCGCTTCCATCCGGCGGGAGAAAGAGTCGACGTCAAGCCGACGCCCTCGGTCGTGATGGCGGGCGGCGGCGCGATGATGAGCGCCAGTCCGTCGATGATGATGAGCGCCAACGCTCCGACGATGGCGATGAATGGAACTCCGGCCGGCAAGGCGGGCGCGGAGCCGCCGTCCTCGGTCGTCCCGCCCGGCGGCGGCGCGATGATGAGCGCCAACGCTCCCACGATGGCGATGAACACGACCCGGGCCGGCAAGAAGGATGCGGAGCCTCAGTCCTCGGTCGTGACCGCCGGCGGCGGCGCGACGATGAGCGCCAACGCTCCTACAATGGCCATGAACGCCAATCCGGCGGCGATGATGAAGGCGGCGCCGGCCGCCGCGGCGGCAGAAAATCTGCCGGTCGAGGGCTCGCTGCCGTCGCTTTCCGGCGCTGTGGAATGGTTGAACTCGCCACCGCTCACCGCCGAGTCGCTGAAAGGCAAGGTGGTGCTGGTCGACTTCTGGACCTATTCCTGCATCAACTGCCTGCGCTCGATCCCCTATGTCCGCGCATGGGCGGAAAAATACAAGGACCAGGGCTTGGTGGTGATCGGCGTGCACGCGCCGGAATTCCCGTTCGAGAAGAACATCGACAACGTAAAGAACGCCGTCGCCAAGTTGAAAATCGGCTATCCGGTCGCCATCGACAACGACTATGCAATCTGGCGCGCATTCAATAACGAATATTGGCCGGCGGATTATGTCATCGACACCGAGGGCCGCATCCGCCACCATTATTTCGGCGAAGGCGACTACGCCGAGTCGGAGAAGGTGATCCAGCAGCTGCTGGCGGGGGCCGGCAAGGGGAACCTGCCCGCCAACGTCGTCTCTGTTAGCGCAACCGGCGCGGAAGCGGCGTCCGACGAGGCCGACGTCAAATCGCCCGAAACCTATATCGGCTACATGCGGGCCGAGAACTTCGCTTCGCCCGGCGGCGCGGTCAGCGACGCTGCGCATGACTATTCGGTCGCCGATCTCAAGCTCAACGATTGGGGGCTCGCGGGCGCCTGGACGGTCGGCGGCCAGTACGCGACGCTCGACAAGAAGGACGGCGCGATCTCCTATCGGTTCCATGCCCGCGATCTTCATTTGGTGCTCGGGCCAGGCGCCGACGGAGCGCCGGTGCATTTCCGCGTCACCATCGACGGCGCCGCGCCCGGCGAGAGCCACGGGGCAGACGTCGACGCAAACGGCGAAGGCGTGGTGACCGAGAACAGGCTCTATCAACTGGTGCGTCAGACTGGGCCGATCGTCGACCGCACGTTCACGATTGAGTTTCTCGACCCAGACGTCCAGGCCTATGCATTCACCTTCGGTTGAGCAGGCAAAGCCGATCTACCCCCTTGTAACAAGCCCACGCGCGCGGACGAATATGCGCGAGGCGAGCAGGCTCGCGCGACTGTGATGTTGCAATCGGCGCGGCGCGGTCCCGCCGTCGTGGCCAGGTCATAGTCCCGGCCTATTCGGCCGCCCAGTTGACGATTGGCCATCGAGCAGAATGGAGTTCAAGCCCATGATCTCATCCTTCAAGACCGGCTTCGTTTTCCCGGCCATGCTCCTCGCCGGCTTGGCCGCGGCCGCCAGCTTCGCGGCGACGCGATCGACGGCGGAAGAGGCGCGGGTCATCCCGCCGGCCGCGGTTGACGAGGCGGCGACCGGCGCCGACTCGGAGGTCGCGGTGGTCGCGGGCGGCTGTTTCTGGGGCGTCCAGGGCGTCTTTCAGCATGTCGACGGCGTGACGAGCGCTGTTTCCGGCTATGCCGGCGGCGAGAAGGCGACGGCGCATTACGAGATGACCTCGAGCGGCAATACCGGCCACGCGGAATCGGTCCAGATCACCTTCGATCCGCGCAAGATCACTTACGGCCGGATCCTGCAGGTCTATTTCTCGGTCGCGCATGATCCAACCGAGCTCAACCGGCAGGGCCCGGACGAGGGCACGCAATACCGCTCGGCGATCTTTCCCATGAACGACGAACAGGCGCGGGTGGCGAAAGCCTATATCGCGCAACTTGGTTCGGTCCACGCCTTCAGCGCCCCGATTGTCACCACGATCGAGCCTGGCAAGACGTTCTATCGCGCCGAGGACTATCACCAGGATTTCCTGGCCCATAACCCGGGCTATCCCTACATCGTCTTCAACGATCTGCCGAAAATCGCCAATCTGAAGCAGGTGTTTCCGACCCTCTACCGCCCCGACCCGGTCCTGGTCGGCGTCGGCCGCTCGTAAACAAGGCTAGACCCGCGGCGGCGCAGAGGAGTCCTGCGCCGCCCGGGGGCAGAGCCTGCCTGACGGACTGCTGCGGTTTGCGCGGCGCCGTCCCTGCCGTCACGCCGCGCGCGCGTCCAAGAACCCGCCTGACTGACGGCGCCAGAGCGCCGCGTAGATCCCGCCGCGCGCCAGCAACTCCTGATGCGTTCCCATCTCCACGATATCGCCGTCTTCGAGCACGATCAGCCGGTCCATCGCGGCGATGGTGGAGAGGCGGTGGGCGATGGCGATCACCGTCTTGCCGTGCATGAGCGTCTGGAAATTCTCCTGGATCGCCGCCTCGACTTCGGAATCCAATGCGGAGGTCGCCTCGTCGAGCACGAGAATCGGCGCGTTCTTGAGCAGGACGCGCGCGATCGCGATCCGTTGGCGTTGGCCTCCGGACAGTTTGACCCCGCGCTCGCCGACCAGCGTGTCGTATCCTTTGCGCCCGTCAGGATCGGTCAGGCCGATCACGAAGTCGTGCGCGTGCGCCTGTCGCGCCGCCGCGACCACCGCCTCGGTCGTCGCGTCAGGCCGGCCATACAGGATGTTCTCGCCGATCGAACGGTGCAGCAGGGACGTGTCCTGCGTGACCATGCCGATTTGCCGGCGCAAGCTGTCCTGCGTCGCCGCGGCGATGTCCTGCCCGTCGATCAGGATGCGCCCGCTCTCGACGTCGTAGAAACGCAAGAGCAGATTGACCAGCGTCGACTTGCCCGCGCCTGACCGCCCGACCAGTCCGACCTTTTCGCCGGGCGCGATCGTGAACGAAAGATCGTCGATCACCCCGCCGGCCTTGCCGTAGTGGAATCGCACGTTCTCGAACCGGATGGCGCCCTTCGGCACGGCTAGCGTCCGCGCGTCGGCGCGGTCGGTCAGCGCCCGCGGGCGCGCGATCGTCCGCATGCCCTCCTGCACCTGTCCGACGTTGTCGAAGATGCCGATCGAGGTCCACATCACCCAGCCCGACATCAGCGCCACGCGCAGCGCAAGCCCGGTGGCGACGGCGATGTCGCCGAGCGACACGGCGCCATGCGCCCAGAGCCAGACGGCGATCGTCCCGACGCTGACCAGGAGCACGCTGTTGCTGACCGAAACCGTCAGGTTCAGAAGCGTGATCAGCCGGGTCTGGCGATGAAACGCCGCAGTGTGGTCAGCGAGCGCCTCGCGAGCGTGCTCGTCCTCGCGCTCGAGGTGAGCAAACAGCTTGACCGTCTGGATGTTGGTATAGCTGTCGACGACGCGGCCCGTCACCGTCGCGCGCATGTGGGCGAGCGCTTCCGACCGGCGCCGGATGCGCGGCACGAAATACGACAGCGCCGAGATATAGATGGCGATCCATAAGCCCAAAGGACCGGCGAGGCGCCAGTCGGTCTGCGCGAAGATGAAAAGCGCGCTGAAAGCGAACACCGTAACGA
>JBAUXQ010000803.1:0-6297 GCA_049584355.1 Roseiarcus sp.
CTCGATTTTCCGTCGATCATCCCCGCTTGCTCGAGACCGCCATGACCGCGCCTACCCTGCCCCATGCGCCGCCCGAAAGCGTCGGACTCAATCCGGCGCGGCTTGAGCGGCTGAGCGCGGCCATGGCGCGTGAGATCGAGGAAGGCAAGGCGCCGGGCCTTTCGATGCTGATCACGCGCAACGGCAAGATCGGCTTTCATCAGACGATGGGCGCGCTCAAGCACGGCGGCCCGCCGATGCGCGAGGACGCCATCTTCCGCATCTATTCGATGACCAAGCCGATCGTCTCAGTCGCGACGATGACGCTGGTCGAGGAGGGACGGCTGCTGCTCTCGGCGCCGGTCGCCAAATACCTGCCTGCATTCGCCTCGATGACCGTCGGCGTCGAGCGCGACGGCAAGCTCGAACGGGTTCCCGCCGCGCGGCCGATCACGATTCTCGACCTGATGCGTCACACGTCCGGCTTTACCTACGGCTTTCTGGGAACGTCGCCTGTCCATCGACTCACCCATGAGGCCTATTTCCTGAGCCAGAGCCGGTCGATGGACGAGCACCTGGCCGATCTCGCGGCGTTGCCGTTGCTGCGCCAGCCGGGCGAAGTCTGGGAATACGGCCACTCGACCGATGTGCTCGGCCGGGTCGTCGAGATCATCTCCGGCATGAGCCTCGGGCGACTTCTGCAAGAGCGGGTCTTTCAGCCGCTCGGCATGGTCGACACGGCCTTCTATACGCCCCCGGACAAGCTCGACCGGCGCGCCGAGGCGTTTCCCTCCGCTTCAAACGAACGCGACCACGTCGACCCGGTCAATTCGACCGAGCCGCCGCTATGCGAATTCGGCGGCACCGGCCTCGTCTCGACGATGAACGACTACGCGCGGTTTTGCGCCATGCTCCTCGGCGGCGGCGCGCTCGGGAGCGAGCGCCTGCTCTCTCCGCGCGGATTCGCCTCCATGACCACCGACCAGCTCGGCGACGTCATCATCGGGCGGAGCCCGATGCTCGAGCCCGGCCACGGCTTCGGCCTCGGTTTCGCCGTTCGTCTCGGACTGCGCGGCTCAGCCTTTGGCGGCGCCGGCGAATTCCGGTGGGGCGGATGGGCCGGAACAGGATTCTGGGTCTCGCCGGGCGATCAGATGTTCGCGATCTTCATGGTTCAGGCGCCTGAATACATCTTCTACCTGCGCGAGATTTTCCGCAATCTCGCCTACGCGGCGCTCGACTGACCTCACCACACGCCGGTGTTGGCCATCGACGCCCAAGGCTCGGCGGCGGGAAGCGAGCCGCCCTTCTGGATGAGCTCGATCGAGATGTTGTCCGGCGTGCGGATGAAGGCCATGTGGCCGTCGCGTGGCGGCCGGTTGATGGTCACGCCCGCCGCCTTGAGCTTGGCGCAGGTCGCGTAGATGTCGTCGACCCGATAGGCGAGGTGGCCGAAATTGCGTCCGCCGGCATAGACCTCCGCGTCCCAATTATAGGTAAGCTCGATCAGCGGCGCCTGGTCCTTCTTCGCCCGCTCGGCGTCGTCGGGCGCGGCGAGAAAGACCAGGGTGTAGCGGCCCTTGTCGTTATCGACGCGGCGCGTCTCGACAAAGCCCATGAGCTCGAAAAAGGCGACCGTCGCCTTGATGTCGGTCACCCGGATCATCGTATGCAGGTATTCCATGGGCTTCCTCGTCTGGATTGCTTCGTCTTCGGGGTTTGCCTCGTCGCGGGCTTCGGAGCATAACGCCTCCGATTTCAAGGGGAAGCCCCAAAGTCATGGGACCTCGCGCTTTGGCGCCGAAGCCGCGCCGTCCGGCCGAGGCGCTCTCGACACTCAAGCAGCGCGCGGCGGCGGCCTCGGTCGGCGCCAGCACGATTCTGGCGGTCGTCAAGCTCGCGGCCGGCTTTGCTTCCGGCTCGCTCGCGCTTCTTTCGGAAGGCGCGCATAACACGCTCGACATCGGCGCGAGCGCGCTGACCTTGTTCGCGGTGCGCGAGGCCGACAAGCCCGCCGACGCCGATCATCCATTCGGCCACGCCAAGTTCGAGGCGGTGGCGGCGCTGGCCGAGACCGGCATTCTCGCCGCGCTCGCGATCGTCGTCGCGGTCCAGGCGATCGGACGCATCCGGGGCGGCGATGCGGCGGTTGACGTGAACGCATTCGCCATCGGCGCGATCCTGTTTTCGATCGCGGTCGATATGTTGCGCTGGCGCGCGCTGACCCATGTGGCGCGCGTGACGTCGAGCCAGGCGCTCGCCGCCGACGCGCTCCACTATTCGAGCGACCTCATTTCGTCGGTCCTGGTGCTCGCCGGCCTCGCCGCGACGCGGGCCGGCTATCCGCATGCCGACGCGCTGGCCGCGATCGGCGTCGCCGGTTTCATCGCCGTGGCAGGCTTTCGGCTGGGCCGGGCGACAATCGACGCCCTCGTCGACCGCGCGCCCGCTGGCCTGACCGAAGCCGTGCGCTCCCTGGTCATCGGCGCCAATGGGGTCGCGGGGATCGAAGCGATCCGGCTGCGGCCGACCGGCCCCAGGATCGTGGGCGACGTCATCGTCTCGGTCTCCCGCACCCTGCCGCTCGAGCGCGTCGCGGCGATCAAGGCCGAGCTCGAAGCGCGCATCGCCCGGCGGTGGCCCGAGGCCGATCTGACCCTCACCGCCAATCCGCTCAAGCTCGACGACGAAACGATCCTCGAGCGCGTGCTGGTGATCGCGGCGCGGCGAGGCCTGCCGGTGCACCACGTCACCATCCAGGAGATCGAAGGGCGGAAGTCCGTCGCCCTCGATCTCGAAGTCGACCGGGCGATGCCGCTCGGCGACGCCCACACGCTCGCCTCCGAGCTCGAAGACGCCATCGCCGAGGAAATCGGCGAGGACGTCGAGGTCGAGACTCACATCGAGCCGGCCGAGCCGGAAGCGCACGGGCAACTGGCCGAGCCGGATCTCGCCCGCCGCATCGAGGCTTCGCTGGCCGCGACGGCCGCGGCGCAAGGGCGATTGCGCGACATCCACGATGTCCGCGTGCGCGAGACGTCCGGCGGAGTCACTGTGCTTTTCCACTGCCGCGTCGATCCGGCGACCCCGGTCGAAACCGTCCACGACGCCGTCGATGCGCTCGAGCGCTCGGTGCGCCGGGCGTTTCCCGAGGCGCGCCGGGTCGTCGGCCACGCCGAGCCGGCGAGCGACGAGGCCAGGTAGGACGTTCGCCGCAGGCGCAGTCTGCGGGCAGGCCCGTCACCCCTCCGGCACGCCAGCCTTGCGCAGGCCTTCGATGACACGCTCCCGCCCGGCGACTACATTTGGATGATCGGTCAACCCTCCGCCGCGGAATCGGGCAATGGTGAAGCCCGGGTTGAGCGCGAGCCCCGCCTGAGCCTCCGAGCGCGCTTCTTGCAGCCTTCCGAGGCGCGCAAAGCCGGCGGCGAGAAAGAAATGCGAATACGCAAGGCTGCGATTGACTTCGATCGACCGCCGCAGCCAAGTCACCGCCTCCTCATCGCCGCCGAGATATAACTTGGCCGCCCCTGCAAACATACACCAAAGGTAAACGTGCACGTCGGATGGAGAGAGGCGCAGCGCCACCTGAATATGAGCCTCGGTCTCCTCAGCTCGCCCGAGCATTATTTTGGCGTAACCGATGTGTCCGTGGGCATTGACCAGGTTTCGATTCAGCTCAAGCGCGCGCTCGCATTCCCTGATGCCGTCAGCGGCACGATCGGTATGGATTCGCACAATACCTAGGCAAAGATGGGCGATTGCGTTCTCGGGATCGATAGACAAGGCCTCGTTTAGAACTGTTTCGGCGCCGAGAAGCCGCGCGACTCGATCGTCTGGCGAAAAGCTGAGGGCGCCGGCTATGTCCATATTAGCGATCGCGACCCGAGCCCGAACGTCCGCGGGATTGAGCGCCAAGGCGCGCTCAAACAATCGAACCGCTTCGGCAAGATTCTCAACCGTGATTCCTTTGTCCCACAGCGCCCAGCCCTGAAGGTAGAAGTCCATCGCGTCGGGATTCGGGGCTCGCTTCGCTCGCTTAGCCTCAGCCGCGGTGACTTGAGCGCGGATCAGGTTTGCGAGCCGCGCAACGATTTCGTCCTGTGTGTCAAAAGGATCGCCCAACAGCTTGTCGAACCGCTCCGCCCAAAGATGATTGCCGGTGTCGGCGTCGATGAGCTGAACATTGACGCGCATCCGGGCGCCGCCGCGCTGAACACTGCCCTCGAGGACATAGCGGACGTTCAACTCGCGGCCGGTCTCTCTCGCATCGATGGGCTTGCCCTTATAGGCAAGGGCGGTGTTGCGGGCGATCACGAACGAGGCGCCGATGCGTGAGAGGTCAGTTGTCAGGCTCTCGGTCACGCCGTCGACGAAATGCTCCTGTCCGGGATCGCCAGTCAGATTGGCGAAGGGCAGGACGACGATGGACCAGCGCGGCGGCTCATGTTTGCTCCGCGCGGAGGCCGCGGGGTCCCATGTCGCGCTTTGCGAGGCGGTGTCAGCCGCGTCGGCTCTGACCGGCGCCGCAAACTTGTAGCCATCGCCGGGCGCCGTGACGATCAAAGTCGGCCGCTTCGCGTCCGGCTCGATCTTGCGGCGCAGTCGCCCGACCAGCATGTCGATGCTGCGATCGAATGGATCGGCGCGCTTGCCGGCCAGCGCATCGAGCAGATAGTCGCGGCTCAGCACCCGGCCGGGGTGACGGACGAATTCGCGCAAGAGCGCAAATTCGCTGTGGCTGAGCGGTACGTCGCCGCCGTCCTCCCGTGAGAGCGAGCGCCCATCGAGATCGAGGGTAAAGGCCGCAAACCGGAGTGGCGCGGTTCGCGGCGGCAATGAGTCTCTGACAGTTTCGCCGCCAGCGCCAGCCATGAGCTCGGCCTCGAACATCTCACCGACGGTGAATGATGCCGCCGCCGGCGCTTGTTACTCATTTATTACGCCCCCGTTACGGGACGATCAAACAGCTGAGACAAGCGCGCGAGACAGTCGCGGGATCGCATTAGTTTGCATTGACCGAGGAGGCGCCGATGCGCGCGAACCTGTTCGTTCGGACCGCCCTAAAGGTCGCGCCGGCGGTATTTGCGGCGGCGATCGGACTCGAGCCCGGTATGGTGTGGGCGACGACATTCGTTGTCACCGGCGATCCCGGATCAGCGATCGAGATCGATACCTATCCGGAGGGTCCCAACGGCCTAGAAATGTTTATCAACACCAGCGAGGCCGCCGTCACGTTCGAGGGCGCAGCCGGCCTGTTCTCTTTGTCTTTCACTGATTCCTCGACTGCGGGCGTGCCGCTGGGCGCGGGGTTGTATCAACAGAACATGACCGGTGGAGGAAGTTTCAGCGTCACCGATTCCTCCTACAATCCGATCGTATCGGGGGAACTTGGCGACGGAAGTGTTTGGGCAACGCCTGGCGAGTCCGAAGCGACTGTTCAATTCGCCGTCACGCAAATCGACGGACTCGCGGCGAGCGGCTACCTGGTGTTGCAAGGCTCGACACGGCTCCCTGTCGCCCTGGTGACGACCAATCCCTACTGCGGCGTCCTAGGGTTGGACAGCTCCTGCGCGGCCGAGCCATATTTCGATCCCATTGGTCTCGATTGGACAGCCACCTACCGGGCCACGCCCTATTCGCCTCCGCTTGCAACCGCCCCCGAACCCTCGACCTGGGCGCTGATGCTGCTCGGTTTCGCCGGGCTCAGCGTGGTGGGTTGGCGCCGCAGGACAGTTCGCCTCACGGATTCGTGAAGCGAAACGAAAAGCGGGCGAGACGGGCTGCAGGGCCGCCCCGCTCGCCAGGCTCTTGCACTTTCCGCTCTAGTGCGGTCTCCCTAGACCGCGATGACCGAAACGCGACTGACCGCCAGCGCTCCGCCTGAGAAGCCTGCCGCAGAGCGCTGGACCAAGCGCTGGCTCTTTCCGCTTTTGCGCATCCTCCTCCTCGTCTTCGCCGCCTGGCTCGTCTGGTACACCGCCGGACATTGGGACCGCTGGACCGGGGCGGCGCGGTTCGAATCGACCGACGACGCCTTCGTGTCTGGCGACGTGACGCCGCTTTCGGCCCGGGTGTCCGGGAACATCACCGAAATGCCGGTCAACGACTTTCAGCTCGTGCGCAAGGGCGACCTTCTCGCGGTGATCGACCCTTCCGACTATCAGGCCCAGCTCGACCTGGCCAAGGCGAATCTCGCCGCCGCCGAGGCGACGCTCGCCAATCTCGCCAATCAACGGATCGTGCAGCAATCGCTTGTCCAGCAGGCCGAGGCGACGATCGACGCCACCGAGGCCGACGTCCTGCGCTACCAGCTCG
>JBAUXQ010000804.1:0-2297 GCA_049584355.1 Roseiarcus sp.
ACCGTGGAGACGATGACCAACGCTGCGACTGCCCGCGCCTGGATTACGCAGGGGGTCGGCGAAGCGGCGGTGCACGACCATTTCGCCGCGGTCTCGACCCAACTCGACAAGGTGGCGCAATTCGGCATTCAGCCGACACGGGTGTTCGGTTTCTGGGATTGGGTCGGCGGCCGCTATTCGATCTGGTCGAGCATCGGGCTTCCGCTCGCGATCGCGATCGGACCCGACCGCTTCAACGAATTTCTGCACGGCGGCTATGAGATCGACCAGCACTTCCGCGAAGCGCCCATCGACCGCAACATCCCGATCCTGATGGGGCTGCTCAGCGTCTGGAACCGCAATGTCCTCGGGCACGCCACGCACGGGGTGATCCCCTACGACCAGCGGCTTGGGCGCTTCCCCGCCTACCTCCAGCAATTGCAGATGGAGAGCAACGGCAAACACGTCCAGCTTGACGGCTCGCCGGCCAATACGGCGACCGGCCCGGTGGTCTGGGGCGAGCCAGGCACCAACGGCCAGCACGCCTTCTTCCAGCTTATCCACCAGGGAACGGAGATCATTCCCCTGGACCTGCTCGTCGCGGCGACGCCGACCGACGCCGACGCCCATCACCACGATCTTCTTGTGGCCAATTGCCTCGCTCAGGGGCAAGCCCTGATGCATGGCCGCACCCCCGAGGAGGCCGAGGCGATAACCCACAAGCAGGGGGCGACCGAAGCCGAGGCTCGTCGGCTCGCGCCGCACAAGAGCTTTTCCGGCAGCCGGCCGACGAGCACATTCCTCTATCGCCGCCTCGATCCGCGCATGCTCGGCCGCCTTATCGCTCTCTATGAGCACAAGGTATTCACCGAAGGCGCGGTTTGGGACATCGACTCGTTCGACCAGTGGGGGGTCGAGCTGGGCAAGGAGCTTGCCTTGAGCCTGGCCCCGGTCGTCGCCGACAAGGCCGCGGCGACAACAGCGCTCGATGCGTCGACCGCGGGCCTCGTCGCGCATTTGCGCGGACTGCGCGCGACGAGTTAAGGAGGCCTGCCGTTGGCCTCGCGCCACCGCTGCCAGCGGCGGCGCAGCTCGCCTTGGCGCAAGCCGACGGTCTCGTCGAGCATCTTCGCCTCGATAATGCGGTCGGTCCGAAAATGGCGGAAGCTCTGACGCAGCTCGCACCACGCCACGAGCAGGCGGCTCGTCTCGGCGTAGCCCAGGATCACCGGCCACACCGTGCGCTCGGTCTCCTCGCCGGCCTCGGACCGATAGCGCAGCCGCAATTTTCGCCCGTTCCGGATCGCCGATCTCAAGCCTGCGGAATCGATGTTATCCTCGGGCTCCGCGAGGGTCGGCTTCGCGCCGACGCTGGGCTCGGCGACGAAGGGGCGCAGACGTTCGGGCACGACGGCGGCGATTTTCGCCACCACGTCGCGGGCCGCTGTCGCAAGCGCCCGGTCGGATCGGCCCGCCACCCACTGCGCGCCCAGCACCACCGCCTCGATCTCGTCCGGCGTCAGCATGAGCGGCGGCATGTCGTACTCAGCGGCCAGCAGGTAGCCCACGCCCGCCTCCCCCTCGATCGGAACCCGCTGGCCGATGAGGTCGGAGACGTCCCGGTAGACGGTGCGCTTCGAGACTTCGAGCTCCTCCGCCAACGCGGCCGCCGTCGCCGGCCGGCTCGACCGGCGGAGGATCTGGATGATCTGAAACAACCGGTCGGCCCGACGCATGCTGATTCCTGCTGCCAGAATGCTGTCAGCAGACCTGTGAGACAAGACCTTTCGGCCGCGCCGGCGGCCACGACCGAAAGGACCAAGCTCATGAAATTCGCATCCACGCGTCTCATCGCCGCCGACATCAAGTCCTTGGTCGGCTTCTACGAGAAGGTGACGGTCCAAGCCGCTGAGTGGCTCGCGCCCGTTTTCGCGGAAATCGTGACGCCCGCCGCCACGCTCGCGATCGGGAGCGCTGACACGGTGGCGCTATTCAGCCCGGGGAGCGCCGAGCCCGCCGCCAATCGCACCGCGATCATCGAGTTTCAGGTCGATGACGTCGATGCCGAGTTCGCGCGGCTGACAGGCTGGGCGACGGTCGTGCAAGAGCCGAAAACGATGCCATGGGGCAACCGCGCCGCGCAATTCCGCGATCCGGAAGGCACGCTGGTCAGCCTGTATACGCCGGTCACCGATGCGGCGAAGCGACGGTTCGGCTCGCGTTAGCGCGGCCGCACTTCCGCCGGCCTTAGCGGCGGCCGTTTGCGCTTTCTTGCCGCGAGGCGCCGCGTCGCCTGCACAAGCCAGCGGCGGGTCGGA
>JBAUXQ010000805.1:0-1834 GCA_049584355.1 Roseiarcus sp.
CGTGTCGAAGGACTATTCGCCCAAGATCGGCGCGAGCGGCTGCGTGGTCATCGACAATTCGTCGGCTTGGCGGATGGACCCGGACGTTCCGCTGATCGTGCCCGAGGTCAACGCGGCGGCGGCCAAGGGCTTCGGCAAGAAGAACATCATCGCCAACCCGAACTGCTCGACGGCGCAACTCGTCGTGGCGCTGAAGCCGCTGCACGACCGCGCGACCATCAGGCGGGTGGTCGTGGCGACCTACCAGTCGGTCTCGGGCGCCGGCAAGGACGCCATGGACGAACTGTTCGCGCAGACGCGCGCCGTCTTCGTGTCCGATCCGGTCGAGCCGAAGAAGTTCCCGAAGCGCATCGCCTTCAACGTCATTCCCGAGATCGACGTCTTCATGGAGGACGGCTCGACCAAGGAAGAGTGGAAGATGATGATGGAGACCAAGAAGATCCTCGATCCCAGGATCAAGCTGACGGCGACTTGTGTCCGCGTCCCGGTGTTCATCGGCCATTCGGAAGCGGTCAACGTCGAGTTCGTCGAGCCGATCAGCGCCGACGAAGCGCGCGAGATCCTGCGCAAGGCGCCCGGCTGCCTGGTCATCGACCGCCGCGAGCCCGGCGGTTACGTGACCCCCCACGAAGCGGCGGGCGAAGACGCGACCTACATTTCCCGCATCCGCGAGGACCCGACGATCGACAACGGCCTCAACCTTTGGATCGTATCCGACAATTTGCGCAAAGGCGCCGCGCTGAATGCGGTGCAGATCGCCGAAGTTCTGGTCAATCGCCGCTGGCTGAAGCCCAAATTGAAGGTTGCATGACGATCCGTCGAGCGTGCAATACGGGGCGGCAGGCGTTGTCCCCATCTGTCGCCGCATTACCGACTAATCTATTATGGTGACGCGGCGCGACGTTCCGCGTTATTTTTGAGGTTCGATTCGGCGATCCATGGCGCAAGATCCGGATATCCGTCTGCTCACCTCGCCGCGCATTTTCCTGGTCGGCATGGCGGCGTTCCTCGCGCTGGTCGGTTTTGTCGTTCTCATCCTTTACCAGCAGATCGCGCTCGCCTTCAGCGCCAATCCCGGCCTGAACGGCCTCATCCTCGGCGTTCTCGCGATCGGGGCCCTCTTCACGTTCCGGCAGGTGATCCGGCTCTTCCGCGAAATCCGCTGGGTGAATTCGCTGACCGGCGCCCAGACCGGCGCCGCCCCCACGCCCATGCTGCTCGCGCCGATGGCGGCGATGCTCAACGCCGGGGCGGGCGCGCGGGGCTTGTCGACCATCACCACCCGCGCCATCCTCGATTCCATCGCCACCCGGCTCGACGAGGGACGCGAGCTCAGCCGCTATCTGGTCGGACTTCTGGTGTTTCTCGGCCTGCTCGGCACCTTCTGGGGTCTCCTGGAGACGGTGCATTCGATCGCCGGCGTCATCGACAGCATGAAGACCGGGGTTGATACGACGAGCATGTTCGACGCTCTCAAGACCGGCCTCTCGGCGCCGATCTCCGGCATGAGCGTCTCCTTCACCTCCTCGCTGTTCGGCCTCGCAAGCTCCCTCGTCCTCGGCTTTCTCGACCTCCAGGCGGGGCAGGCGCAGAATCGGTTCTATTCCGAATTCGAGGAGTTTCTCGCCAGCCACGTTCAGACAGCTCCACTCGCCGAGGCGATGCCGGAGGGGCCGATCATCCCGCAGGGCGCGCAACCGGCGATCGAGCATCAGCGCGACGCCAAGGCGATCGCGACGCTTGCTGAAGGCATTCAGGCGCTGGTCGGCCACATGCGCACCGAGCAGCAGCAAATTCGCGACTGGGTCGACGCGCAGGCGGTGCAGCAGGAGGA
>JBAUXQ010000806.1:0-1809 GCA_049584355.1 Roseiarcus sp.
CGACGACCGCGGCGGCTATCGGTTTATCGTCGACCGCAAGACGCTTGATCGGCTTACGGCCGCGCGTAGGCCGGGCGAAAACTACAGCGACGTCATCGTCCGTCTGGCGAAGGGCGACGGCGGGGAGGAATGATCGTGCGGCAGGCGTCATTCCTCAAAGCCTCGCTCGAGCGCCGCCCCGCCGCCGATCTGGCCAACCCCGCCGCGCTATGCGGTCGGATCGCCCTGCCTGCCTAATGGTGAATGAAAACGTCGATCCGCGTCATTGCGCGGCGGAGTTCCTGCGAGATAATTGCCCATGTTTCGGGAGAACTTGCGCGCCCTCATCCTCGCTTCCGTTGGCATAGCCTGGCACGGCCTTGGTCCGGAGCCGCCCCTCGCGCGGTTAGGCCAGCCGAACCGTGCGAGGCGCGGCAGGGAGGCATGGGCTGGGGCGGCGCCCTGCGGGGCGAGGCGGGCGAAGGAGGATTAAAATGTTACGCTCGCGTCTCGCATTGCTGATGATGCTACTCGCCGCTCCCGCCTACGCGGGAAGCCGCTTCGGCGGCGGATTTCACGGCGGAGGCTTTCATGGCGGAGGCTTTCATGGCGGCGGCGGCTTTCACGGTGGCGGCATTCATGCCGGCGCCGTCTCCGCTTTCCACCGCGGCGGTGTTCGCGCCCGCGGTTTCTTTGGCGGTTACGGCTACGGTTACAACTGCGGCTTCGGTTTCGACTGCGGGGTTTACGATTATGGCTATGGCTATGGCTCTGGCTATGGCGGCGGTGCGGGAAATGCCGTCAGCAGCGACGACGGTTTTACCGGCGGCTATGTCCCCGATCCCGTCGGCGCAGAAATTCCGCCCGTGATCTTTCCCACTAACTGCTGGGTCCGCCGCGCCGCTTACGATCCATCCGGCGCTTACGTGGGGCAAGTCCTAGTCGACCTCTGCCGCCCCTCGGATAGCGTAACCATGACCGGTTTGAAAGCCGGGACTAGAACGCCCAATTCTGGGACAGGGACCGGCCAGCCTCCTCCGCCGCACCGGTCAGGCGCGCCCCAATCACTCCCATAAGGCTAACGATCTCGGGGCAGCATGGGCGCAAAAAGGCCCCGTCCGAGCAGGGGCCCGAACGGGGCAAGGAAGAGCGCGCCTGTGCTGGGGGGCAAGGAAAAAGCGCGCCAACCTGCGTAACGCAAGAATTGTTCCCAACGAGGAGGGCGCCCGGAGGCCCTTGTCCTCACCTCGATCGCGCCCCCCGCCAATCCCGTCGTCGCGACGACGGTTAGCTAAGTGTCCGTCCGGTTGTCTCGGACCATGCGCAAGTGGACTAGCGCCAGCGGCCGGCGGGCGCCGAAGGATCACCACGCCGTCGCGTTCGAGGCGGACGACGAGGCGTTCCGCGACGATCGACGCCATCAACTCGGCCGGCTGCGTTTTCGCTAGACGGCCGTCGCTCGTCAGGGCGAAGGCGCCGCCGGCCTTCAAACCTTCCCGAAAGTCTCGTCGAAGGCGTAGCCGGTGCCGCGAACGGTGCGGATCGGATCGCGTTCCCTGCCGCGCGAGAGCGCCTTGCGCAGCCGCCCGACGTGGACGTCGACGGTGCGCTCGTCGATCTCCGCCGCCTGCCCCCAAACCGCGTCGAGCAGCTGGGCGCGCGAGAATACCCGGCCGGGCTTTTCGAGCAGATATTCGAGCAGCCGGAACTCGGTCGGGCCGAGGTGGATGTCGCGCACGCCGCGGCGAACGCGCCGGGTCTCCCGATCGAGGTCGAGGTCGCCGGCATAGAGGCGTTCGGCGATCCGCTCCGGCCGGCTGCGCCTGAGCA
>JBAUXQ010000807.1:0-3378 GCA_049584355.1 Roseiarcus sp.
GGCCCCGCCGGCGCCGCCGATCGGCAGGCCTTTCGCGCCGAAC
This sequence comes from Roseiarcus sp., assembly GCA_049584355.1. Classification (GTDB taxonomy): domain Bacteria; phylum Pseudomonadota; class Alphaproteobacteria; order Rhizobiales; family Beijerinckiaceae; genus Roseiarcus. Next base: position 44 of record JBAUXQ010000807.1, read on the forward strand.
GTGGCGCCGGTCGACCCGTTTCCGCCGTTCTGGTTTGAGCCGCCGCCATTGCCGCCGGGATTGAGTCCCGCCCCTCCCACGCCGCCCAAGGATTGCGCGCGCGCCGGGCCGCCTGCCGCCAGCGCGGCCAAAAGAACGAGGGTGGCCGCGGAGGCTCCGGCGAGCAATGACCGGCGAACCTGCGCCTGACCCGAAGCCTCGCCGCCCAGCCGAGAATGGAGATTCTGCCGCATCGATGTTCGCCCCGCCTTTGGTTGCGCCCAGCGGTTGCACGACGGTTGTATTCCGCTCGTGTAAGCGCGAGAGGCCAGCGGACGATAATTAGACAATTTTTCGTCCGCAGGACAGAATCGATACGTCAGGCTTGGCTCACTCGCAATGCTATTGTGGCGAATTGGGGCTAATGTGGGCCTATTTCAGGCTGATACTTTGCAACCTGTTGCGCGCGAGACACACTTTTAGAGCGCAAATTGCAACTCCCAGTAGTTTTTGGACCGTCCTGAGGGCGGGCTAGCCGCCCAGCACCCAGGATCTTGCCTGGACTGACCTCAAATTCCGAATCACTTGATTGCCGAAAATCAGAATCAAGATTGCCTTCAAACGGCTGATCATTGCTGTTTGGCGGCTAGGCGCGGAAGGGAGAGCAGAAGGTTGTCCGGTCTCTGGCCGGCATAAGTCATTGAAAAAGACCGGATTAATTTGGCGCAATATGACAGTTATTTTTATTTGCTTCCTTCGAAAAAGGGGTTCGAGTAGTCCAGGCGCGCCCCTTCCCAACCGGATCGGCCTGGCTCCAATCGCTCTCCGGCGCGGCCCGATGGTCTCGTCAACCCGCGCAACTCCGAACCGAGCCTTTATGCGTGGACCGGCGAGGAGAGAATACTTTGGTTTTACTTACCGAGGTCAGCGAGGGCCTGCGAGAAGCCCTTCATATTGACCGTGAACTTCGCCGTTGCGCCATTGACGAGATAGATCGAGACTTCGGCCGTGGAGGCGGCGCTGAGGCCCTTGACCATCACGTCGTCCAGGGGCAGGACCGATTCGCAGTGATCGGGCTGGCAAAGCGAGTAGACGAGCTTTCGCGTCTCCTTGTCGCCGATCTTGACCTCCACTCCCGGCTGAATCAACACCCCGGAAAGGACCGAGAATACGGATTCAAGCTTGCCGTCCTGACGGCCGAGCACCCAAGAGAAGACGACGCGCTGGGCGCCGTTCTTGTCGGCCTGGGCGATCCTGAGGACAGCCGAGCACTGCTTCTTGGCCCCGCTCTGGTCGGTCAGCGCGCAGGTCACCGTCCAGTTGTCGTCGACGATGGTCTCGGCCCGGCGGATCTTGGCGGGCTCGGCCGGCGGCGTCTTGTCGGCCGGGTGAGCGGCCTGGGCGAGAGCGGGCGCGGGCGCGGGCGCGAGGCTGAGAAGCGCCAAGACGAACGACGAGAGAAGACGGGTCAAAGACCGAACTCCAGGCGAATCTCAAGGCTTCGCGCTCTGCTAGGCCGAACCGTCGTCGGCTGTCAATTCGCGGCGCTGCGGCGCTCAATCGCCGCCGAGCTGAGCAGGTCTCCGCACGGGGCGCGCGTGAAATCCCGCCAAACCCGGGCCAATATTCGCCTTGGAAAGGCCCGTCGCTTAAAATGCGAGCAACCACGCGGCAGGGCTCATCGCCTTCGCCGCCTCCCGGGCCAGAGCCCGTTTAAGACGATCGCCAAAAGACGCAAGGCTTAAGGGCAAAGATTCGGCCGGCCACGCTGGTCTTGACTCGCCTGCGGGCTCTTGGCTTTCTCCGCCGAGCGGCGCTCTCATTCCCAGCTTCCTTGGGGATTGGGCGGTTGACTGGGCTGCTTCCGCCTCGACTTATCTCCCGTGACGGAGCGGGCTTATGATGCAAAACCCTTTGATGAATTCCGGTGGGTGATCGCGAACGTGAACAAGTCCCTGTCGCCGCGGCGGAACGCAGGCCTCCGAATGAGGCGCTGGCGGCCGCCTCAACGACCGAAGCGTTGAGGTCGTCGCCTCCTTCGCTCGCGCTCGTCACCGGCGCCAGCGGCTTTCTCGGATCGGCGATCGCCGCTGCACTGCGCTCCCGCGGGCGCCTCGTTCAGACCTTGGTGCGTCCGTCGAGCCCACGGACGAATCTCGATCCTCGCGACACTATGCACGAGGGTGACCTCCGCGATCGCCCCTCGCTTGCGGCGGCGCTGAAGGGCGTTCGATTCCTCTTTCACGCGGCCGCCGACTATCGTCTGTGGGCGCGAAACCCGGAAGAGATCCGCCGCAACAATGTCGAGGGAACCCGGCTCATCATGGAGGAGGCGTTGCGCGCCGGCGTCGAGCGTATTGTCTACACCAGCAGCGTCGCGACTTTGAAGCTCGTCGATGGCGCGCCCGCGACCGAGGATCGTCCCTTGGTCGAAGAGGAGGCGATCGGCGCCTATAAGCGCAGCAAGGTCGCGGCGGAACGTCTGGTCGAGGCCATGGTCCGCCGGGACGGGTTGCCGGCCGTCATCGTCAACCCGTCGACCCCGATCGGCCCGCGCGACGTCCGGCCGACGCCGACCGGCCGCATCATCATCGAGGCCGCGTCCGGACGCATGCCGGCCTTCGTCGACACCGGGCTGAACCTTGTCCACGTCGACGACGTCGCCTCTGGCCATGTCGCCGCGCTCGACCGCGGCCGGATCGGCGAGCGCTATATCCTCGGCGGCGAGAACGTGCTCCTAGCCGACATGCTTGCCGACATCGCCCGGCTGGTCGGACGGCGGCCTCCGAGGCTGAAGCTGCCGCGGACCGTGATCTACCCGATCGCCTATGGAGCAGAATTGGCGGCGAAGGTCCGCGGCGTCGAGCCGTTCGTCACTCTGGACGGCCTGCGAATGGCGCGTCATCACATGTTCTTTGACGACGCCAAGGCGCGGCGGGAACTCGGGTATGCGGCGAGGCCCTACCGCGACGGCCTTATCGACGCGATCGCCTGGTTTCGCTCGCACGGCGCCCTCAAATGATCGCGACCGCGGTCGCCCTTCTTTCCTTGGCCGTGTGGGCCTATCTCCTGTTCGGCAGGGGATGGTTCTGGCGTTGCGCGGAGCGCGACGACTCCGTCCCGGTGGCGAGCGACGCCAAGATATCGAATGCGCACGAGTCCTGGCCCGCGGTCGTCGCGATCATTCCAGCCCGCGACGAGGCCGACATGATCGCCCATAGCGTCGGCTCCCTCCTTCGCCAGGATTATCGCGGGCCGTTCTCGGTGGTGGTGGTCGACGACCAGAGCGCCGACGGCACGGCCGCCGCCGCATTGGCTGCGGCGAGCGCGGCCGGCGCGGCCGACCGGTTGCAAAT
>JBAUXQ010000808.1:0-1664 GCA_049584355.1 Roseiarcus sp.
GGCCAACTGCCCCTTCCACCTCATCTATGGGGCCCGCACCTAATACGCTGTAAGTAAAACTCGTATTCATGGTTTGTCCGGCAAGTACGACCCAATCGTCGCTGCTGAAAACGAGTTGCGTTTGCCCGGTAGCGGAGATTAGCGCGACCACGACGACTTCCGTTCCATCCGGTGCGTTTGCGCCGAAGTCGCCGAAGCTGCTGAAGTTGGCGAAGTTGCTGAACGTCACACCGTTGCATGCAATCGAGTTTCCCGCGAGATCGTCAAAAGTAACGCCGGCGCCGCCGCAGCCGAAAGTCGTTGCGGCGGCCGGAACTGACGTCAGGCTCGCGAGCGATCCCATCAAAAGCGCCATCGCCATGAGACATCGAGCCGGTTTGACCGTCACGCGCATTTTTGCCTCCCTGAAGCTCGGTGAGAATGTTCCCGATGATCAGCCCAAGAGACGAGGCGGGCCTGCGGGGCGGAATATTAAGAAATTGGACAATTGGATCTTGAGGGGCTCCCAAATCAGAGCCGTCATGCAAATTTTGGCAATTGGGAGAAGTACCTACTCCCTCGGCGGCCCGCGCCGCTGGCGACGATCTTCAGCGCGTCGTCAGGCGACGGGCCTGCAATTCGAGGGCCTTGGGCGCGTCGGCCGCCAGCCAAAGGTCGCGACCTCCGCCGCCGTCGTCAGGATGACCGGCACGGCCTTTGGGATGAATCGGCGTGATGACTAACAGCAAGGCCGCCCTCGCAGGCGGCCCATCCGATCTCGCGTCGCCACGCATCGGCTTCCAGATACGCGGCAAAACGGGCCGGGAATCGTGACGGGATAAAGAGCATTCGCCGCTGTAGCCAATACGGCGCGCCTCGTGCCAAGCTTCTCCCCTGACGGTGAGGCCGATCAGCCGCCGGAGATAATGGCAGGCGTCAAGCGGCCCGGCTGACGCCTGCGGCGGGGCACGGACCGCCGAGGTTCATTCATGGCCTACGAGCCTTGCACCGGCGCGGGCACTGTGCCTCGCGCGGCTCATCGCCGAACGCGGCGACCGACGGTCCGCGGACTATAAGGAGCACGCATGTCACTCGATCGAATGTTCACGACCGCGTCCAACGAGGTCGCGCGCGCTGCCGGCGCGCCGATGACGTTTCTGATCTGCTGCTTGGTCGTGATCATCTGGGCTGCCAGCGGCCCCTTTTTCGGCTTCTCCGACACTTGGCAACTCGTCATCAACACGGGCACCACGATCGTAACTTTCTTGATGGTCTTTTTAATTCAGAACACCCAAAATCGCGATGGCGCGGCCATTCAGGCCAAGCTTGATGAGTTGATTCGCGCCAGCGCCTCGCAGAATGCGTTCATAGGAATTGAGCACCTCACTCAGGCGGAGGTTGAAGAGTTCCGTGTGAAATGCGCCGAGCGCGCGGCAGCCGCCACGGCTGGAGACTCGGGGGTGATCCGGGCCGACGAAGCGGCAAAAGCTGCGGCGAATCGCGCCGTTTCGGGATAATGTTTTTCGGTCGGAATCTGCCCGGCCGACGTGGTGCGGTTAGGATGCCGATCAGGCCGCGATCGAGGCGGCCTTGCGTGAGGTCCGATAACCGGCAAAGCCGAGGCCCGCGAAGCCGAGGAGCATCATCGCCCAGGTCGACGGCTCCGGAATGAGGCTCGCGCCGGT
>JBAUXQ010000809.1:0-1786 GCA_049584355.1 Roseiarcus sp.
GCGCAGAACAGGCCGTCGCGCTCGGGCTTGAACGTGCGGTAATTGATCGTCTCCGGCTTCTTGATCTCGCCGAACGACCACGACAGGATCTTCTCCGGGCTCGCGATCGCGATCTGGATCTGGTCGAACGCCTGCGGCGGAGCGACAGGCGCGAACGGATTGGTGATTTCTTGATTCATTGAAGTCTCCCGCGAAGTCCGGAGAAAAACCCCCTCCTGACTCGCCTTGCTGGAACCGTCGCCTGCGCCCAAACGGCCGTGGGCGACGAACGCCAAAAACCCATCGCGCCCGTCAACCAGCCGAGCGCGGCCTTACGATCATTCGGCCGCCTCGGCTGGCGGCAGTTCTTCCACCGGGCGCTTGAGCGACGCCAGTTCGACGTTGAGTCCGAGCGACCGCATTTCCTTGACCAGGACGTTGAAGCTCTCCGGAATGCCCGATTCGAAAGTGTCGTCGCCGCGCACGATCGCCTCGTAGACCTTGGTGCGGCCGGCGACGTCGTCCGACTTGACGGTCAGCATCTCCTGCAGCGTGTAAGCTGCGCCATAGGCTTCGAGCGCCCACACTTCCATTTCGCCGAAACGCTGGCCGCCGAACTGCGCCTTGCCGCCGAGCGGCTGCTGGGTGACGAGGCTGTAGGGGCCGATCGAGCGGGCGTGGATCTTGTCGTCGACCAGGTGGTGGAGCTTCAGCATATAGATGTAGCCGACCGTCACCTTGCGGTCGAAGGCGTCGCCGGTCCGTCCGTCATAGAGCGTCACCTGCCCCGACGAATCGTAGTTGGCGAGCTTGAGCATTTCGACAATGTCCTTCTCGCGCGCGCCGTCGAACACCGGCGTTGCGATCGGCACCCCGCGGCGCAGGTTCTCGCCGAGTTCGGCGAGGCTCGTGTCGTCGAGCGCCTTGATCGTCTCGTCGTCGCCGTAGACCTGCTTGAGCTTACTGCGCAGCGGACGGGCGTCGTTCGAGCGCATATAGGCGTCGACCGCCTCGCCGACCTGTTTGCCGAGGCCTGCGCAGGCCCAGCCGAGATGGGTCTCGAGAATCTGCCCGACGTTCATCCGGCTCGGCACGCCGAGCGGATTAAGCACGATGTCGACCGGCGTTCCATCCTCGAGGAACGGCATGTCCTCCTGCGGCACGATCCGCGACACGACGCCCTTGTTGCCGTGGCGGCCCGCCATCTTGTCGCCGGGCTGGATCTTGCGCTTGACCGCAATGAACACCTTGGCCATCTTCATCACGCCGGGCGGCAATTCGTCGCCGCGCTGCAGCTTCTCGACCTTGTCGAGGAAGCGGCTTTCCAGCGACTTCTTCGATTCGTCGTACTGCTTGCGCATCGACTCGATCTCCGACATCGTGTGGTCGGACTCGAGCGCGAAGCTCCACCACTGCGAGCGCGGCTGCTCATCGAGCAGCGCCTTGTTTAGCACCTGATCCTTCTTGAAGCCCTTCGGCCCGGAGAGCGCCCGCTTGCCCTCGAGCGTTTCGGCCAGGCGCGCATAGACGTTGCGGTCCAGGATCGCCTGCTCGTCGTCGCGGTCCTTGGCCAGGCGCTCGATCTCCTCGCGCTCGATCGCCTGCGCGCGCTCGTCCTTGTCAACGCCGTGGCGGTTGAAGACCCTGACCTCGACGATCGTGCCCTGGACGCCCGGGGGAACGCGCAACGACGTGTCGCGCACGTCGGAGGCCTTCTCGCCGAAGATGGCGCGCAGAAGCTTCTCTTCCGGCGTCATCGGGCTTTCGCCCTTGGGCGTGATCTTGCCGACCAGGATGTCGCCGGCCA
>JBAUXQ010000810.1:0-6692 GCA_049584355.1 Roseiarcus sp.
CAGCCTGAGAGCCGGGCGTCGAAGAAGGCGCGCTCCATATAGGCGAGGCTTGGGGCGATCACGATCCCTGAGCCATGATGCTCGGCCGGCGCGCGCCCCGGCAGGACGGCGAAGCTTGGCAGGTCGCTCAAGGCGAGGTTCATGCGGAAGGAGCCCGAGCCGCTGCGATAAGAACCGATGCGGGCGCGAAAATCGGCGGGCAGCGCGTCGGAAGGGAGAAGCTGCTCGAAGGTGAGCTTCGGATGCAGGTTCGAGACCACCGCGCGCGCCGCGATCGTCTCGCCCTTGGCCGTCACGACGCCGGCGGCGCGGCCATTCTCGACCAGGATCTCGCTGACCGCGGCGGCGGTGCGGATTTCGACCCCGCGCGCGGCGCAGGCGCGCGCCATCGCTTGCGTGATCGCGCCCATGCCGCCGATCGCATGACCCCACGCGCCCCGCCGGCCGTTCACCTCGCCCCAGCAGTGATGCATGAGCACGTAGCCGGTTCCCGCGGCATAGGGGCTGGCGTAGGTTCCGACGATCCCGTCGAAGCCGAGGATCGCCTTGATCGGATCGCTTTCGAACCATTGGTCGAGGACCTCGCCCGCCGAGCGGGTGAAGAGCTCGATAAGATCGCGCTGCCCTTCGAGCCCGAGTGACTTGAGGCGGCCGCCGACCTTGGCGGTTTCGATGAGGCTCATGAGCCCGGCGGCGAGGCCCTGTCCGGTCGCCAGATTGGGCGGGGTTTTGAGCGCGAGGGCGCGCAGGACCTCGGTCAGGCGCTCGAGCCGCGCCTCGTAGGCGTCGAGCCGCTCGGCGTCGCGGGCGGAGAATTTGGCGATCTCCCCTTTCGTGCGCCCGGGCGCGACCTTGAGATAGCGCCCGTCGGGCAGGGGCAGGAAGTTCGACAACGGACGCTCGACGATGCGAAGCCCGTGGCGCGCGAGGTCGAGGTCACGGATGATCACAGGGCTCAACAGCGAGACCGCATAGGCGGCGACGGAATTGCGGAAGCCGGGATGAAATTCCTCGGTGGCCGCGGCGCCGCCCACCTGTGCGCGGCGCTCGAGCACCGTGATCTTCAAGCCGGCTGCGGCGAGATAGGCCGCCGTGACGAGGCCGTTGTGGCCGCCGCCGATGACGATGACGTCGGGCATCACATTCGTGAGGATCGCGCTCGCAGGCCCTCACCCCAACCCTCTCCCGCAAGCGGGAGATGGGGCGCCAACCCTTCTCCCGCTCGCGGGAGAAGGTGGCCCGAAGGGCCGGATGAGGGCGTGCGGCTCCGTCGCATCGCGGCGCGCTAAAAGTCGAACCTCACCCCCTGGGCGAGCGGCAGCCTGGCGGAATAGTTCACCGTGCTCGTCTGCCGGCGCATGTACGACTTCCAGGCGTCTGAGCCGCTCTCGCGGCCGCCGCCGGTCTCTTTCTCGCCGCCGAAGGCGCCGCCGATCTCGGCCCCCGACGGGCCGATGTTGACGTTGGCGATGCCGCAGTCCGAACCGGTGGCGGAAAGAAACGTATCCGCCTCGCGCATGTTGAGGGTGAAGATCGACGACGACAGGCCCTGGGGCACGTCGTTGTGAAGGTCGATCGCCTCGTCGAGGCCGTCATAGCCGAGCGTATAGAGGATCGGCGCGAAGGTCTCCTCGCGCACGATTCCCGTCTGCCCCGGCATTTCGACGATCGCCGGCTCGACATAGGCCCCCCCGTTCGGCGCGCCCTCGGCGACCGTTCGGCCGCCGTGGACAAGGCCGCCCTGGTCTTTGGCGCGGGCGAGCGCGGCCTGCATCTTGTCGCGCGCGGCGTGGTCGATGAGCGGGCCGACCAGCGTCCCCTCCTTGCGCGGATCGCCGATCGGCAGACTCGAATAGGCCTTGACCAGCCGGTGGGTGAGCTCGGCGCGGATCGAACGGTGGACGATGAGCCTCCTCAGCGAGGTGCAGCGCTGCCCGGCGGTGCCGACGGCGGAGAAGACGATCGCCCGCATCGCCATGTCGAGATCGGCCGAGGGGGCGACGATCATCGCGTTGTTGCCGCCGAGCTCGAGGATCGGGCGGCCGAACCGCGCGGCGACCTTCGGGCCGACGATCGAGCCCATGCGGGTCGATCCGGTCGCTGAGACGACCGGCACATGCTTCGATGCGACCAGCGCTTCCCCGATCGCCGGGCCGCCGATGACGATCTGGGCGAGACCTTCGGGCGCGTCGGGGCCGAAGCGCTGGATCGCGCGGGCGAGGATCTTCATCGTCGCCAGCGCCGAGAGCGGCGTCTTCTCCGACGGTTTCCAGATCACCGGATCGCCGCAGACCAGCGCCAGCGCGGCGTTCCACGACCAGACGGCGACCGGGAAATTGAACGCCGAAATCACCGCGCACGGCCCGAGCGGATGCCAGGTCTCGGCCATCCGATGGCCGGGGCGCTCGGAGGCGATGACGAGGCCGTGCAATTGCCGCGACAGGCCGACGGCGAAATCGCAGATGTCGATCATCTCCTGCACTTCGCCTAAGCCCTCGGAGACGATCTTGCCGACCTCCAGGGTCACGAGGGCGCCGAGAGCCTCCTTCGAGGCGCGCAGCTCCTCGCCGAGGAGGCGCACGAGCTCGCCCCGGCGGGGCGCCGGAATCTCGCGCCAGGCGAGAAAGGCGTTCCGCGCCCGGTCGATGACCGCCGGCATTTCGTCAGCCGGCGTTTCCCGGATGCGGGCGATCTCGGCCCCGTCGATCGGCGAGCGGACGGAGAGCGAACCGCCGCCAAGCTCCGCCGGGGTCAAGCCCGCGCGTTCGAGCACGTCCTCGCTGGTCATCGGTTTCGCCTCATCCGTTTTCTCGCTTCGCCGGCGCCGCCGGGAAGCTCCCTTGACCCCAATTCCGCCCGCCCGGCAAGTCCAAGCTCATCGACGCGGCCGTCCGCTGCAAGATTTCGGCCGGATTAATCCGCACGATCGCCCTTTTTTGCCTTCAAGGGGCGAAGTCGCGGGCGTTGCGCCAAGCGGGCCCGGCGACTATGTTTACAACCTCGCGCGCGAAACTCCGCGCGAACCGGAGCCTGATATGGCGCGTTCGACCAATATTCTCCTCGCCTGCGTCGCGATGCTGGCGGCGATGCTGCTTGCGGTCGTGATGACGCCGCACAAACTGATGGCGCGCACGCATGACGTGTTCGATATCGAAAAGCATCTGCCGACCCAGTTCGGCGATTGGAAGCCCGTCGAAGGGTTGAATGTCATCGCGCCAGCGCCCCCGGATTCGCTCGAGCGCGAGGTGTACAACCAGGAGGCGTCGCGCGGCTTTATCGACCCGGATGGGAACATCGTCATGCTGATGGTGGCCTATGGCGAGAGCCAGAGCGACCGCCTGCAGCTGCACCATCCCGAGGTGTGCTACACCGCCCAGGGCTTCCGGGTATCGGCGACGAGCTCGGGCAGGCTCGCCTACTCGTCCTCGGCGCCGCAGCTCAAAGTGACGCGGCTCATCGCCACGCGCGAGGACCGGATCGAGCCGATCACCTATTGGATGCGGATCGGCTACGACAATTCGAACAGCAACTGGGCCCGCCAGGCGCTGAAGCTCCAATATGGCCTCAGGGGATGGATACCCGACGGCGCGTTGTTCCGGGTCTCGACCATTGGCGTCCGGCCGGAGGAAAGCTTCAAGATTCAGGACAAATTCATTCACGATTTATTGAATTCTGTGGACCCCGGCACTCGGGAGTTCATGGTTGGCGACCCCGGAAAGGCGCTGTTGTAGTTCGGTTCACCAGTTTTTCCGATATCATGGAGTGATTTGAGCAAGCCTCCGCGCCGGACGCGCTTCCTGCGCGACGTCCCGCCGGGATTACCCGCGAAAGCGGGTATCCGGATTTGCCGCTGCGGCTGGGCCCTGGATTCCCGCGGACCGCGGGAATGACAGGATGCAGAACGGCCTCGCCGAGAACCTCGGAGTCAACTACGATCGCGGATTCGCCCGCCGGCGACCGCCGATGCGCGACGACGCCTTGACGACGAGGACGATATGGAACGGATTTGGCTCAAGTCCTATCCCGAGGGCGTTCCGGCCGAAATCGACCCGAACGCATTTCGCTCGCTAGGAGAGTTTTTCGCCGCCAGCGTCGCCAAGTTTCGCGACCAAACCGCCTTCATCAGCATGGGCAAGGCGATCTCGTACGGCGAACTTGATGAGAAGTCGCGCGCGTTCGGGGCTTACCTGCAGAACGTCGTTCGCCTGCCGCGCGGCGCTCGCGTCGCGTTGATGCTGCCGAACCTGCTGCAATATCCGATCGCCATGTTCGGGGCGCTGCGCGCCGGCTACGTCGTCGTCAACTGCAACCCGCTCTACTCGCCGCGCGAGCTCGGCCATCAGCTCGCCGATTCGGGCGCGGAAGCGATCGTGGTGCTGGAGAACTTCGCCCGCACGCTCGAAAAGGCAATCGGCGGCACAGCGGTGACGACTGTCGTGGTCACCGGCGTCGGCGATCAATTGGGCGGCGCGCGGGGGCGGATCGTCAATCTTGTCGTGCGCCACATTCGGCGGGCGGTTCCCGCCTTTCGCCTCGAGCGGGCGGAGCGCTTCAATCGCGCGCTCAAGCTCGGAGGAGCGCAGGCGTTCACGGAAGCGCCGGTCGAGCCGGCCGACGTCGCGTTTCTGCAATATACCGGCGGGACGACCGGCGTGCCGAAGGGGGCGATGCTGACCCATCGCAACCTGATCGCCAATCTGCAGCAGGTCCACGCCTGGGTCGCGGCTGCGATCAGCCCTGAAGGCGATACGTTCCTGGCGGCGCTGCCGCTCTATCACGTGTTCGCGCTGCAGGCGAACTGCTTCGTTCCGGTGATGATCGGCGCGTCGAATCTGCTCATCGCCAATCCGCGCGACATCCCGGACCTGATCAAGGCGCTCCGGAAGACGCCGTGCACGGTCATCACCGGCGTCAACACCCTTTTCAACGCGCTCCTGAACAACCAGGATTTCGTCCGGCTCGATTTCTCGCGCCTGCATCTGGCGATCGGCGGCGGCATGGCGGTGCAGCGCGCGGTCGCCGAGCGGTGGAAATCGCTCACCGGCAAGCCGCTGATCGAAGCCTATGGATTGACCGAGACCTCGCCCGCCGCGATCGCCAATCCGCTAACCATCGAGGACTTTACCGGCGCGATCGGCTTGCCGCTGCCTTCGACCGATATCGCCATTCGTGACGACGACGGCCGCGACCTCAAGCTCGGCGAGACCGGCGAATTGTGCATCAAGGGCCCGCAGGTGATGGCCGGCTACTGGAACATGCCTGACGAGACCGCCAAGGTGATGGCCGCCGACGGCTTCCTGCGCACCGGCGACATCGCCCGGGTCGACGATCGCGGCTACGTGTTCGTGGTCGACCGGAAGAAGGACATGATCAATGTCTCCGGCTTCAAAGTCTTTCCGAACGAGATCGAAGACGTGCTGATGACCCATCCGGGAGTGCTCGAGGTCGGCGCGGTCGGAGTTCCCGATTCCAAGACCGGAGAGGCGGTCAAAGTCGTGGTGGTGCGCAAGGACAAGGCGCTGACCGGCGCCGATCTGATCGCCTACTCGAAGCAATACCTGACCGGCTACAAGACGCCGCGCCATGTCGAGTTCCGCGATGCGCTGCCGAAGACCACGGTCGGGAAGATCTTGCGCCGCGAGCTGCGCGACGACCAGCCCGCGAAAGAATGACGCGCCCAGCGGCCCGATGAAATTCGCGCCGCCGGGGTAAATCGGTTTTGGCGCTCAGGGCGCGCTGGCGTTATCGAGCGCCGCCATGTCGGCTTGCGTCAGCTTGAGCTCGGTCGCGCGGACGAGGCTTTCGACCTGCTCGACGGAGGTGGCGCTGGCGATCGGCGCGGTGACGCCCGGCCTCGCCATCACCCAGGCAAGCGCGACTTCGGCCGGCTTGGCCTTGTGACTGGCGGCGACCTTGTCGAGCGCGTCGAGAATGCGAAACCCGCGCGGATTGAGATAGTCCTTGACCCCGCCGCCGCGCGGGCTCTTCGCTAGGTCCGCTTCGCTGCGGTACTTGCCCGACAGGAAGCCCTTGGCGAGGCTGAAATAGGTGATGACGCCGATCTCCTCGCGGATGCAGAGGTCGGCGAGGCCGGATTCAAACCCCTTTCGGTCGGCGAGATTGTATTCGGGCTGCAGGACTTCGTAGCGCGCGCCGCCTCGCGCCTTGGCGGCCGAGATTGCCGCCTCGAGCAGTTCGACAGTGAGGTTCGAGGCGCCGCACCACCGGATCTTGCCCTTCTCGATCAGGCGCTGGAACGCCCCGAGCGTCTCGCCAATCGGCGTCGCCATGTCGGGCCAGTGGGCGAGATAGAGATCGATCGCGTCGGTCTGAAGGCGCTTCAGCGAAGCTTCGACCGCCTCTTCGATGTAGCTGGGCTTGAGCCCCTCCTTGCCCTGGCCCATCGGCGAGCCGACCTTGGTGATGACGATGATGCGGCTTCGATTCCCGCGCGCCTTCATCCATTCGCCGATGATGGTCTCGGATTCGCCGCCCTTGTTGCCGGGAACCCAGCTCGAATAAGCGTCGGCGGTGTCGACGGCGTTGAGGCCTGCTTCGGCGAACCAGTCGAGCACCGCGAACGAGGCCTTCTTGTCGGCCGTCCAGCCGAACACGTTGCCGCCGAGAACCATCGGCGCGATGGAAAGATCGGTGCGTCCCAAACGGCGAAGCTGCATTGGCGTCTCCTGTTT